>JBGPFL010000025.1:0-15063 GCA_041483295.1 Blastocatellia bacterium
CATCACTCGTCACGCATCACTCGTCACGCATCACTTCTTATGCTGCAAGCTCCTATATACTTCACGCGAGATCTCCATAATCAGCGTCTGAGCCTTACTTTCATCCGCGAGTCCGCGCGTCAGTACGACCAGCACATAGGGCTTCCGGCCAGGTGGGTAGACGATCGCGGCGTCGTGATTGATCCCAGTGATCGAACCTGTCTTGTGAGCGACTCGCACATCTTTCGGCAATCCTGCCGGAATGCCCTCGTTGAACCTCTGATCGAGCATCACCTCTATCATCTCTTCTGAGGCTCTGGTCGACACGGCACGGCGCTCAGCTATGTGTCGGAGAATCACCATAAGATCACGAGCCGTGGTCGTGTTGTTCAAGCCCTTCTGGAATGCTTTGCTGTCCTCGACCCCGCGGAGCACCCGGATATTTCTGGCCCCAATTTCTCGCATTGTCTCCATCACCCGCTCAGCCGTTACCCGCTCAATCAACAAGTTCGTTGCAAGATTGCTGCTTGCGTCGATCATCAAGCGCAGGAGTTCGCGGACGGTTTCGGCCTGCCCAATCCTCTTATAGAGGGTCCCCTCGGAGTCGCTATCGGGCGAAAGCGAGTAGCGGCTCCCGTCAACGATGCTGCGGAACTCATTCTTGACCGGAATGCAATCGTCGAGCGACAACTTGCGCGCGCCTATCTGCCTGAAGACTTCTATCATAACCGGCACTTTCATCGTGCTGGCGGCATGAAAGTTCTCGTCCGGTTTGATCAGAAACTGTTCCCCCGTGGCCAGATCACAAAACGCTACCGCAACGGTCTCGGCCCCGCTCTCAGCGATCAGCCGCTCGATCCTCTTCTGGTCGATTTGGTGGACGGAAGCGGGAGCGCCGAAGCGGGTTCCAACTTCTGCTTGACCGCTTGCAGACACAAGCGCGAGTAAGACAAGCACTACGAGTGGAGGTTGTGGCGCAACTCGATCGGTCCGCATGCGGTCAGTATCGCCTGAAGGCTCGGGCCATCAATCCCAGGCCTCCAGTGAACAGGGTGAGCATCAGGATCACGTTGAAGAGGCTGGTCTGGCGAAAATAGATTACCAGATTTGAAAGTATGCCGGCGAAGATTATGAGAATGCTCGCGCCTGCAACAACCCAGCCCACGATCGATTTGGCATTGAAAAAGAGGAGTCCGATCCCGACTGCCAGAGGAATGAGCGTCAGCCCAAAGGTGTTTGTTCCCCACCATTGCCAGTATCCGCTCGTGACCTGAACCTGGTTCATTATCAGGTATCCGCCCATTATTGAGCAGGCGAGGCCCACCAGAAACGTGCTCACACCACCAGGTGTTCCTCCCGGGCCCTCGAACCGCCGGACCTTGGAGGGAGCTTCGTCGTCGCGCGCTGGACCGGATTCCATAGGGCCGAAGCCTATCACCGGGCGACTTCACCGTCAACGATCCCTCGCAGCGTAGCGCATCACAGTGAGTTTCCGGGGCCAGAAAATGGAACTACGCTCTGTGGGAGGGCTTTGAGGTAGTATCACTACTGGTATTCTCGGCGAACGGAGCACGAAGAACTATGACAGTCCACAGTCTTACATCAGCACTCGCAGTCACGATCATCGTCTCGCTCTCTGGCGTCGCGGCCGCCCAGGAGCCGTCGAAACAAGAAGGGGGCGCAAAACCCCGTTCCATCCGCCCCGCTCAAAAGCCTTCCAGTGAACCACCGCAAAAACTTGAGCCGGACCGAGTAGAGGTGTCGCCCGAACAGATTCTGGCCTTGAAAATGGAAGACCTCGGCCAGCAGATAGAGAGACTCACCGCGGAACTTCGGCGGCTGAGAAAGGAGACCGAGCACAATGGCACCGCAATGGAGTTGATGCTCTACGAAGAACGGCTATCCAAAGTGGAATCGAAGCTGGATGATCTGACCGCGTTCAAGAGTCAGCTCGAAGCTCGGGACCAGGAAGTGCAGCGCCGAATGCGCAACATCCAACAGGAACTCATACTGCGAGCGGGTCCGATCCTTCGGCGCGACGAAGCGGAAACCGCGATTCGGGCCGACCTGCAGCGGGCGCTCGACGACACTCGAACGCAGAAAGAGACAGCCCAGCAACGCATCAGCGATCTGCAAAGCCAGGCTGAATACCTCCGCAAGCGTATTGAGGCTCTGCGCAAGAAGCTTGAGCAACTGGAGACAAAGAGTGAAAACCCGAACCAGTGATCATCGAGCGGAAGCAGGCGTCGAAGTCGCATTTGCATTCCGCGCTGTCACCGATCGACCACAATCAGACTGATCGGCACTTCGATCCGCGGCTTCTGGCTGTCGTCGGTCTCTATGTGCAAGAGGCCGTTGTAGGATCCTGGCTTCGGCAGAAGACTCGGATCAGACCTGAGCCTGATCAGGTAGTTGCTGCCTTCCACCATGGTTTGTTGCTCAAGCTTGATGAACTGGAGGCTTGATGAAATCGCGGTGATGCGAAATGCACCCGCCAGCTTTCTCACTCCCACCCTGCCGATACTCCTCGGCTGCTCTCGCAGGCTCGAAAGCAGGAGTTCCCCAATATCCAGCGAACTCGGCGTAGTGATAACGTTCTCAGCCAGAACATTCACCGTCAATTGAATCTTCACAGCAGGCGATGCGTCAAGGCTAGTGCGCAACTCGATTGTCGCCGCGTGCGGTCCCGGTTCGTTGAACGGCCCCACACCGATGTCCAGCCAGTATCCGCTCCCCTTCGTTTCCCGCCTGAGCTTATAGTCGATCTGCCCTGTCGACTTCGTTAACAGCTGCAGCTCTGATGGGCCCTGTGCCGCGGGCCGAATTCGGAGCGCGAAGGAAAAGCGTTCACCCCGATCAGCGTTGATTGTTGGACGAGCAGTTGGCCAGAGCCGGAACTCACCGACCGTCTCACCGCGCTGCACGTCGGCATTCCCGATCCGCCTGACTAACTCAGGCGCCGGTTGTACGTCTCCCGCAAGAGTCAGCGTTATGGACGGCTGTCGCGGGTCGTTAGAGTAAACCAGGTAGTTCTCCTCGAACGACCCGATCGGATCCGATATGCGAAGCGTGATTCGAATGATGCCGGCCTGACCAGGCTGGATGACTTTCTCCAGGAAGAAGTCTTTGGGAGGACATCAAGACGGCGCCGCGCGACCCATCTTCGCCACAGGCCTGGTCTTCAGCTCACTAAGAGGCGGGCGAAAGGATACCTTTGAGGGACGCGTGCCAAGCTGCGGCATCTCCGACAACTCTAGCGGAGCACTACCGATGTTGCGCACCCAGAAGACGTGAGACAGGTCCTCGCCGGCAAACACCTCCCCGAAGTCGTGACGTGCGTTCTCGAGCACCAACTGCGGGGCGCCGGCAGCGCGCTGTGACGACGCAGTCATCGAGGGTACGTTTACCAACGCAAGGGCAAGCACCGTGGTTCCTGTCAAAAAGCTGCGCGCTATCCCAATAGACCATTCTGCTGAGAAGCCTGAATCGTTACTGGCTTTGTTCATGTCGTGAGTGGGAATAGTAGTGCGTAACCAGGGTGGCCGCAAGACGGAGAAGAGAGAGGAACAGCAGCGAAAGGAAGATGTGGCTGAACGTTCGCGATGGCAAGCTGCCAACGCCGGTGGAACGAATCCCTCTGAGCGGCATGACGGCCTCCTTTCCACACGCTGCCAGTATGCCCGTAGTCGGATGCCGCTGCAAAGTCTGCGATACCGGCCTGAAGTGGTCCGATCAATCCGAGACGGTCGCTACGGTCTCCTGCGAGTGCGCTCGCCGGCTCCTTGCGCCAACAGCGTAGAATGCAAAACCGACTATGTTGGCCCCGATGATGACGCCGGCGATCTTGGCGGCGAACGCTACCCAACTCTGCACTTGAATGATTGGAAATATCGATAGTCCAACATACAGGAGCGTCATCAAGAGGCCTGAGCCTGCCGCCACGCGCAGCCAAACGGACGGGCTCGGCTCTACGCCTCTCAATCCGAACAGCGGGATCGCAAACATCACCAAATAAGTCAACGCATAGAATATACCGCTCGCATTCCACAGGAGTTGAAAAGCTTCCTGCTCGCCGACGCCTATCAATCCCACCAGCCCTATGCCGAGCGTCATCGCTCCCACGAACATGATTGAGTTGACCGGCGTCTTGAACCTGGAGTGCAGACGCGTGAACCATTCAGGCAGCAGCCGGTCCCATCCCGCAACCATCGGCAGCCGCGTGTTTCCGGTGAACATTACGCTCGATTGCGCAATGCGAATCCAAAGGAACCCCAGAATGGCAATGGGCACTATGCGAGCAGCGAACCCGAGCGGCCGAAAGCCGACGCTCAAGACCTGCGGGATAGGACCTATCAAATCGATTTGGTCCGGAGGTATCAACGCCAGCACCGAGCTGGTGCCGAGGATGAACATCAGTCCGATCACGGGAGCAGCAACCGCGACCGAACGCCCAATGATCCGCACCGGATCGCGGCACTCGCCCGCATGAATCGCCACATACTCGAAGCCGCCGAGCGCGCCGAATCCGAGCTTGCCGAGAATGTTGAGGCTGAACAGCGACACCGCGGGCATCGCTGTCCTGAGCGGGTGGTATTCGGTGATGGCGCCCCGGGTAAAATTCAAGACAGGGAGTACAACCAATGTTGCGAAGATCAGCAGCATCAATACGGCGCCGGCTTTGTGAATCCATTTGCCTACGCCCAGACCAACCGTTGATACCACTACAAGCGCGCCGATGATCACCACGCTGACGCCCATAATGAACAACTTGCTTCCTGCCATCCAGTGGGCGCTCGGTCCGAGAGCATAGGAGAGACTGGTGGACACTTGCAGTCCGATCTCAGACGTATTCAGGATGACAAAGAGCCAGAGGTTCCAGGCCACAATGAATCCAATCGATTCATTGAACCCGAGTTTGGCCCATTGATATAACCCGCCCTCCAGCGGCATCAGCCGGTTAAGGTAGATCACCACCATGGCCGATGGAATATAGAACAGAAGAATCGCAAGCAACCAAAAGACGATGTGGGAGGGTCCGAGCTTTCCGGCAGTGCCGACCCAGGGAAGCCCGACTATGAAAAGGATCTGAGTCAGGACCAGGTCGGAGAGCCCCAGCTCTTTCTTGAATACGGCGCTGCGCTTCTCGACGCGCTCCTCGGCATCTCTAAGGTCGACGGCTGCGCTGATCTCTTCGCCTTCGTTCATTTGGCTGTGCTGCGGACGGTTGGTTTCTCGGCAGCCTTGAGCCTGGCCGCGCTGATCCCTGATTGGCGCCTAACGAAATAATCGAAGAGCCGTTCGGGCAGCCAGCGCTTGAGCGCGAGGAACACTCGAGCGTGACGCGGCGCGGCGTATCGAGCCCGGGGCTTCTCTGCAGTCAGCGCCTTGAGAACAAGGTGGGCGATGTCGTTGGGCCGCCCGGCGATGCGACGCAGCCGTTGATATCCGGCGCCGAAGTCTTCAAAGAACGGAGCGTATGGAGTCTCCTGCTCGACCACAGGCCGCGAGACTTCATTGGCCACGCCGAGAAACTCGGTCAGGATGAATCCGGGCTCGATCGCGACGACCTTGACCCCGAAGGGGGCCATCTCGCCGCGCATGCCGTCCGAAATGGCTTCCAGAGCGTGTTTGGTGGCGTCGTACACGGACGACAGCGGCCGGGCGATCTTCCCTGCCACCGAGCTGATGTTGACGATACGGCCGCTCCCCTGCTTGCGCATAATCGGCATAACCAGTTGCGTCAATGCGATCAGCGAGAAGAGATTGGTCTCGAAGTTCTGCCGGATCGTCTCGATCGGAATGATCTCGATGGGTCCTCGCTGTCCATAGCCCGCGTTGTTGACCAACCCATCGATGCGGCCGGTAACGCTCAAGCTCTCTCGCACCAGGCGCTCGCGGTCCTCCGCTGAGGTTATGTCGCCGGCGATCGCGAGGGCGCGCCCGCCGGCCGCTTCAATCTCGTGCTTGAGCGCATCGAGCCTCTCACGCCGCCGCGCAGTGATAACGACGAGTGCGCCTTCGCGAGCGAGCATCCGCGCGGCCGCTTCTCCGATCCCGGCGGAAGCCCCGGTCACTATGACAACCTGATCGTGCAGTCGGTGCATCGTTTCTCGTTTCTCGTTTCTCGTTTCTCGTTTGTCGTTACTCGTTCCGTGTTTGCCGTTTCGCATTTAGCGACAAAACGAAAAACGACGAACGAGAAACGAGAGACGTTTTTCTTACAGGTACTCGCCAATCATCTTTCGCCACGAAGGCCAATCGTGAACGGTGTGTCCGCCCCAGTCGTCCAGCCGGTGATTGATCCCTCTCTGGGCCAGGACGCCCGACATGTCGTAAGTTCGCTGGCGGCAGATCCCAATGTCCCAGTCGCTGGTGGCTAGAGATATCTCCATGCCCCTGATCAGACTGAGTAGCCGCTCATCATTCATATTAGCCATATATGAGACCGGGCAATTGAAGTAGCAGTCGTCGTCGTAATAACCATCCAGCAGCCGCTTGATCGAATACGAGCCGCTCAAACCCACCGTCTTTGTGACGACCTCCGGGTGCTTGAATGCGAAGTTCACCGCGAGGTATGCGCCGAAGCTCACGCCCGCTGTAATGAGGTGCGGCGTCGAGTTGCGAGAGCGCACGAACGGGATGACTTCCCCCAGGACATATGACTCCCAGACGTTGTGCCGGCGGACCCTCTCCCCAGGGTGAATGTTGTTGTTGTACCAGGACTCCGAACAGAGACTGTCCACTCCGTAGAGCTGAATGTAGCCGGCGTCGATCTTGCCGGCAAGCGTGTCGATCATCAAGAAGTCTTTCCACTCGTAGAAGCGGCCCCACGAACTGGGAAACACGAGAACCGGCGTGCCGGACTCGCCCCAGATGAGGATCTCCATCTCGCGCCCCATCCGAGGGCTAAGCCACCCCGCGTAGGTCTCACTTGGCATGGCGTGTAAGCTAACGGCATCGGCCGGGAATTTCAAGGTGGTGGGATAAGGAAATGCGAAATTCGAAATGCGAAATGCGAAATTCTCATTTCGAATTTCGCATTTCGCATTTCCTTTACTACTGCTTGCTCACCCGGTTGAAATGGATCAGCGGCAACGAGGGTTTGGAAGCGCTGACTAACTCGAAGCTGGCGTCCTTATCCGATTGATGTTCGACGAGCCGGTATACGCGGTCTTTACCGTTTGGTGACTTCGCTCCTTCTGCGCGAGATAGAAAAGCCGCCGCCGCTGAAACACTAATGCTCTCACCCATCGCCTTGCCGGCGCTCGCAGCTTCGAGACTGTAAGACTTCAGGAGCTTGGGCCAGTAGACACCAAACAGCGAATGAGTCGCAAACACGTCCGCGGACCTGAGCTTGCCGCCGACCGCGACGACTACACCGACGACGTTCTTGCTGGTTAGCGTGTTTGCAAACGCTCGCTGGTAGTCTTCGAGCCTCGTGCTCACCTGCTTGTCCGCAAATACGGCGTTGAGATTGCCAGTTGCGGACGAAGTGTTATTCTCGTGCTCGGTCTTCGCAACCTCGGCCCAAACCCCACCCTGATCCTTGGAGGCCTGCGCCTTAGCTCGCACTTTCGGGGGCGCGATTAGCCCGGCGGAGGGTGCGAAACTCAGAGAGCCGCCCGAGCCTGCCGCAGCCCCGCCGCCTACGCCCGATCCAACGCCCGGTCCCACACCGCTTCCATGACCCGCACTCACCCCTCGTCCCGAACCCGACCGTCTGCGCGTGCCGTTCGCCTGGACTCTCTCTACGTTGCGGCTCTGACCAAAGGCCGCATTTTCATTCCACCTGCCCGGCTCGACGCAGAAGACGTCCAGCGGAACAGGAGTGTTGTTCGAAGCCACCAGGCAGTCGTGCCCAACGATTCGGTCTTGCTTGCCGCCTACCACCATCTCGCCCGCAATCAAGATCAGCGTCTTGCCCGAGCGATTGGTGAGCATCAGCTTGTTGACCTCCGCGTTATCGCTCGCCTGACGCCTCGACCCAATCCTGCGCACCCGCCCGTTTGCGCCGATCTCGGTGAGCGTGACCCTCCCCGAGCGCAGCCCTTCATCCAATGTGATGAAGGCGCCCGCGTCCCGTGATTCGTCCCCGATTACGGGAAAGACGGTCAGGTTCTCGAAGCTGACCGGCGCGCCCAATCGCCAACTCGCCCTCAGTGGAACGCTTGCGGCCGAAACCTTCCCGTTTCCCTCGCCCGGCAATCCATTGTCGACGACCACGTGAGCTGGGAATCCAAACGTAAGTCCGGTCAGAAGCACACCCATAGCCAGACGCAATAGAGCTTTCATAGACGATCTCCTGTTTATTCTGGTCTGAGCAGGGCTGGTAGAGTGATACAAGGTTAGAACGCTCCGTCAGCCATCAGCTTGCAGGCCGATACAGCCGCTGCGTGGCGCTCTGATTGATTAGACGCCGGCGGGGACGGTTTGTTCCGGATTGCGCGGCCCAATATGGTATGGCTCGGCCATCTCTCACTGAGTTACTATGCGGCTGCGGGATCGTAAGTCTCATATCACGATCCGATCTGACACCTCGAGAGATTCGGTTAGCGATTTCGGAGGGCTGAGAACTATGTTAAGAGAGCGACTGCTCATATCTTGTTTGCTTGGATCGACGTTGATCGGCAGCAACGGACCCCAATCTCTGAATTCGCACGACGGCTCGACCGCGCCGCCCCGGTTGGTAATCGTGCAGGCGATGTGGGGAATGATCGGCTATCCCTCGAAAGAAGCCGAATGGGTGCTCGAAGAGAAACTCACGCGAATCAAGGCGGCCGGATTCGACGCCGTGGATACAGTCGTCCCTAAGACCGCAGAGGAAGAGCAGCGCTGGTTGGCTGCGGTTGCAAAGCAGGGGCTTGGTCTGGGAGTGCAAACCTCGATCAACAAACTCGAGGACCTCGATGCACCGCTGGCGGCCGCTAAACGAATGAAGTCACCATACCTGGACGTTCACATCGGCAACTACTACGTTCCGGAGGCGGAGGCGACCGCCCTGCTCAGAGCGATGGCAGAGCGGTGCAAGCGCGAAGGCATGGCGATGATGGTTCAGACTCACCGAGGCCGCGTCACCCAGGACCTGTTTCGCACGATAGCCTACACGAAAGCCATTCCCGATCTTCGCTTTTGCCTCGACCTCTCGCACTATTTCGTGGGCGGCGAGATCGGAGGGCGTCTGTCGCCCGAGGCGGATGCGCTGTTCGACGAGTTGCTGAAGCGCGCTCCTATGCTCGACGGCCGGGTTTCTAATGGCGAGCAGGTTCAGATCGACGTGGGTCCCGCAGCGGACAACAGCTATGCGAAGTATTTCGCCGCACTCTGGAAGCGGGCGATGGTGCATTGGCTGAAGGGTGCGAAACCCGGGGATACATTCATATTCAGAGTCGAGCTCGGTCCGCCGGACTATTCGATTCGAGATTTGAATGGCAAAGAGATTTCAGACCGCTGGCAGCAGGCACTGGCGATGAAGTCGTTGGCGGAGCGAATATGGAATGAGGCAGTGAGGGAGACGGGGGCCGGAACTCTGCATGCAGCAAACGCGTCGGCTGCGAAATAGCCCGACGCTGGAGAGACGGGAGGTCTGTCGCATCGACGTCTCGGGATTTCGTTTCAGCCGAGTCTTCTCCGGGAGGTTGAAGGCTTATCGGCAGTGCTGCTCACCGAGCGCAACGCGTAAGGCATCAACCGGTGGTCGAGGAATCTCTTGTGGCGATCTGAGGAGTTCCTTTATATAATCCTGTGACCAGATGTAGGATGTGAATCATGGCCAAGACGTATTCCGAACGAGACCTGATCACGGTGGATGACTTCTTCGCTCTGGTGGCAACTCCCTAGCTCGTCTGTTCTCCCGCGGCCAGATTTACCGCTTTGTATCCGCCCCGAGCACGATCATACAGCCATATCGAGCTAAAGATCACAATCAGTATCACCGGCAGGATTGCCATGTAGCGCAATGACATCATCCCGCCTTGCGCTTGAGCCACGGCCCATTGTCTTGCCGGCTCGCTGCCCTCCGGCGCGTTCTGCAGTTGAGCGAGTGTCGTACCCGCGGGAATAGCTTCCGCGGTGAACCTGTCCAGAAAGCCGCCCATCACCCACGTGAAGATCGCGACCGACAGCGTTCCCATCCCTCCAACAATCGCCATCAACAAGGCGCCGCCTTTAGGAAACCTTTCGCTGGTCACACCAAGCATTGTCGGCCAGAAGTAACAGACCCCGATAGCGAACGCCGTGGCCGCCGCGAAGACCATGAGTCGTGATTCGGCCATGCCAAGCGAGAAAAGCCCTATCGCCGACATGATCGACGAACCTATCAGGAGACCGATCGGCGAAAGCTTGTGTACGATTGGGCCGGCGAACATGCGGCCGACCGCCATCAGACCGGTGATCCAGACCAGCACCAGAATCCCGGATACCCCGGCGGTAGTTGTGAGAATATTCGGTATCCACTGTTGCGGGGCCAGCTCCGTCGAGGCCGTTAGAATCATGCAGAAAAGGATGACCAGGAAGAGCGGGCGGAGAGCCTCTTTGTACATCCCTGCCGTCGAAACGCCCTGTTGAACACGCTCGGTGGGGGGAAACTTCTTGCCCAGGAACATCAGGCCGTAGACAACCACCGGCACGAGAATGATCGCCATCTTCATTTTCCAGCCGAGGTTCATTCGGCTCATTGCGTAGGAGACGAGGCCCCCAATGACTATCCCTCCGGGAAACCAGACGTGAAGTTGATTGAGCTTCGCGGTCTTGCGGTCGGAGTAGACCGTAGCAATCAGGGGATTGACTGCTGCTTCGATCAAACCGTTACCCAGCCCAACGCTTAGAGTCGCCAGGAAAAGCATCCAGAAGCCGCCGGCGAAGATTGTCATCAGAATTCCAGCCACGTGGGTGAGAAAGGCAAGCGCGAGGATGCGGCCCATACCAAGGGCATCAACCAATTGGCCGCCTATGAAGATCGAGATCGCGAACCCGTACGCCCACGCACCCGCAGCCATCCCTAACTGCTCCTTATTCAGAGAGAACTCGATGCCGAGAGGCCCCATAATATCGCCCCGGATCGCAAACGTCATCGCCGTAGCTACCAGTGCCATGCAACTCGCGATGAATAGGCGGGTGCGATGGCTATCAGATATTACCCCACTGTCCTGAGCGCTTGGTTGCGTGGTCATAGATATGTCTCCTCACTTTAGTCAGGTCGAGAGATCGAGTTCTTAGACTGAAGCACGCGATGCTCATCTCGCGCGCCTTGCAGGTTGAATCGAACCGCCCGAAGCCTTCCCTACCATCCCGCTGGAAACGGCGACATTATAGTTCAGAGGTCGTTGCTGGGCAAACAGTCTCTCACGTTTGTTAGTCCAGCCTTCCATCCTGACGACTACTGCAGAGCTTCATCGCTTGAGGCGAAGGCGCCCACATCTGCGCCTTTGCAGATGTCGACTAGCACTAGCGCAGCGCCGTTCAGCGGATATCAGCCAGCACAGATCGATCGATCGGCGGCATCGCTCCTGCCCGCGACGCCACCCATGAGCCGAGCCGGTTTCCCGCCTTGCTGATGGTCTCTAACGACGACCCCTTCAGGTAATGATGAGCAAGAGCTGCGGTGAAAGCGTCGCCCGACCCAACCGTATCGACGACGTCAACCTTGAATCCATGGTGCTCAACTGAATCCGCACTGGTGACCAGCAGGCTTCCGCGATCCCCTCGAGTCAAACAAACCAGATCCAGATCGAACGCGCCGATCAGCCTTCGAGCAGATTCGAGCTCGCCTCCGTAGCCCAGACCAAGCTCGTTCATCACCACCGGGAACTCGCTGCTGTTGAGCTTGACGACCCGTGACCGCTTCAGGGATTGCACGAGGACCTCTTCGGAGTGGAACGACTGCCGCAGGTTCACGTCGAACACAATCAGCGCCCCGGCAGGCGCGGCCTCAATGAACTTTGCAATCGCCTCCCGAGAACCCGGAGAGCGCTGCGCTAACGACCCGAAGCATATAGCAGCGGCTCTTGTCGCGAGATCCTCCCACTCGCCGGTCCACTCGATGAAATCCCAGGCGACGGGTTGATCAATTGTGAAATCGGGCTGTCCGGTCTCACTGACTTCGACCCGAACCGTGCCAGTCGCGTGGCAACCGTCGAGCTGTACCAGAGAACTGTCAACGCCCGCCCGTGCAAGGCATTTTATTGCCTCGCGGCCAAGTTCATCGGATCCTACGCGGCTCGCGACGAGGCCCCTTTCTCCAAGCACAGTGGACCAGTAAGCGAAGTTCGCGGGGGCTCCGCCGAGTTGCTTGCCCCCTGGGAGCAGGTCCCACAGCAACTCGCCCAACCCGATGACAGTGTGTGGATCTTTGGGCGGCACGACGTCACCAATTGGGCAGCGCGCCGACGGGGTACTGTTCCAGATCGAGCACCGATCCGGTTATGCAGGCGCTCTCGTCACAGGCGAAGTAGAGCGCGGCGAGGGCGATATCGCGGGGCTGAAGCAGCCTTCCGAAGGGCCGCGTCTTGACTGCCTCCTCGATCCAGTCCTCGCCCTTGCCCTCTTGCAGCTTGACGACGTTCTCGTTGGGGGTCAGCGTCCAGCCGACATTGAGCTGGTTGACGCGGATGCGATACCGGTTGAGGTACTGGGCCGAGTTTTTGGTCAGCGTCATCAGCGCACCTTTTGACGCGGAGTAGGCGGTCAACTTCGGCTCGCCGATATAAGCATTCACTGAACCGATGTTTATGATCGACCCCCTCTGCTCATTCTTCATGTAGGTCACTGCCTGTTGCATGCAGATGAAGGGGCCCCGGACATTGACCGCGAATACGTTGTCCCAGGTCTTGACCCTGGTCGTTTCGACGTTGCCACGGGGACTGATGCCGGCGTTGTTGACGAGCACATCGATACGGCCGTAGACCTTGACCGCCCGGTCGATCAGCGCGCGGCATTCGGCCTCGATGCGGACGTCGGCGTGCTGAAAGACCGCCTGGCGGCCCTGAGCTGCGATACTCGCGGCAACCGCAGCGCCATTATGCTTGTCGAGGTCGGAGATGACGACGCTGGCGCCCTCTGCGGCGAAGAGGCGCGCGATGCCTTCACCCATTCCGGCGCCCGAGCCTGTTATCACTGCGATGCGGTCTTTTAGTCGCGGCATAAGTTACCTGACGTGATCCGTGATGCGTGATGCGTGATGCGTGATTCGTTGATCGTTACGATCCGCGCCTGTATCTCGTTCACCCATCACGCATCACGCATCACTCCTCACGCATCACAGATCACGGATCACGCATCACGCATCACTCCTCACGTTCCAAAATGCTCCTCGATCTTCGCGCGAAGGAAGCTCGCCGATTCGCGAAGCTCGTCCATCCCGTTCTCGCCGTCTTCGATCGATATCCAGCCGTCGAAGCCTTCGCGACGCAGCGTCGAAAAGATTTCGTCATAGTTGTTCAGCCCCTTGCCGATGACACCGTGCTTGAGGCTCTTCGCGTAGCCGGCGGAGCCCTCGTGTTGCTTCAGGTCTTCGAGTGTGCCGCTGATCAGGTATCGGTCGGAGGCGTGCATCGTCACGACTCGATGCTTGAGCGCCGCAAGAACCTCAAGAGGATCCTCGCCCGCGATGATCGCATTCGAAGGATCGTAGTTGATCCCGAACCACGGCGAATCTATTTGATTGACGATTTCCAAAAAGACGTCGAGATGCTGGGCGAACTCGGGATAGCGCCAGTACCCGTCCTTGTAGTGGTTCTCCATCGTCAGCACAATATTCCGCGCTGCCGCGTAGTCGAGAAGCGAGGATATGCACTCCACCGTCCAGCGCACACCCTCGGCCCGCGATACGTCGTCGCGCCGCTGCCCCGAAAGCACGCGGCAGAACCGGCCGCCCAGTCGAGCCGTCACGTCGATGATCTCCCTTTCACGCTCGACCTCGCCGAGTCGTGCTGCCGGGTCGGGGATCGTGAAGTCGGGTGAAGCGCACATCATCGGGGCTTGCAGACCGCGGCGGTCCAGATGCTCTTTGACTCGGAGGAGGTAGTCCGGCTCCAGTGATTCGAAGAAACCGGGATACATCTCGACACCGTCAACCCCGAGCGAGGCGGCAAGGTCGATCCATTCAAAGAGCGTCATAGTCCGAGTGACGCACAGGTCGTCCATGAAGCATTTTGGGAAGGCGCTCAGTTTCGGCATGAATTAGGACGTTTCGAGTTTCACGTTCTCGCCGCCGGTGTCGGTTGGGAATTCTCAAGCGCGAAGACTACAAACGACAACGAGGACGGGCTAAGGCAACAGGTCCGCTACGGCAATCGATGCTTGCGGCACCGCTAAAGGTGAGACAAAGTCTCCCGCGTACAGAATTGTAACGCTCTTGTAGCCGAAGCCATACAACTGGTTCCGATCGGGAACCGGATCCCGCCTGACTTCCAGGTGGCGATCAAGGAGATTGAGCACCCAGTAATCAAGGATTCCGGCCTCGGCATAGAGACTGGCCTTCTCAGTGCGATCGTAGTCCAGTGAGGACTCAGACACTTCCACGATCAGTACGGCAGTCTTAGGGTGCGCATTCGTGTAGTCCCTCGCTCTGCCCGTAACGACCGCGAGGTCCGGTTCCGGTTCGGAGAGGTCTCCGAGGTCCAGAGGCATCTGCGACCTGGTAAAGAAACCGTGACCAATGACACTTCTCAACGCGTCACCGACGAGCGACACACCAGTCGCATGGGCGCTTCCCATTGGACTCATCTCTATTATCCGCCCTTCTATGAGCTCAACGTGCTTTCCTTCAAAAAGGCCTGCCTCGGCCATTTTGTAGTACTCGTCGCGGGTCCATTGATGGACTTGGGGCGGATCTAGCAGTCTCATCGCCATCGCCTCCCGACAGGCAGACATTCAAAGTCCGACTCTGCAGTCATTGCCTTGCTCTTTATACAAAGCCAGAGTACCAACACAATATCGCTTCCGCAATCCGGCCCGCCGGATAATCCAAGGCCGGCCGGCGCATCAGCGACCAACTAGAATTCCAGCTTACTCAGATAGTCAAAACTGACCTTGATGCTGTCGAGCGGAGACCCCGGACACTGATCCTGCTCGACGAAGTAATGCTTC
>JBGPFL010000026.1:0-15055 GCA_041483295.1 Blastocatellia bacterium
CCTGCTCTGACCCAGCGCCATGACTGCTTGCTTTCTCAGCTCGACCGAAGCGTCCGATCTAGCAACCTCCATCAGTTTTTGAAGCGCGGCCTTCGAACGAGTCTGGCTGAGCGCGAAGATGATCTGCTTCTTAACTTCGACGTTCTGCTCTGCGTTGTAGATCTGTATGAGCGCTTCGGCTCCCTGGTCTCCGCGCTGCTGGCCGAGGCCGAAGATCGCTTGTTTGCGCAACTCGACGTCGCTGGCCGTGCGCGCGATGTCCAGAATCTTGGCCTGAGCCCTGGGCCCGCGAATCTGGGATAAGGCAAACAGGACCTGTTTGCGGATTTCGACGTTCTGGTCCGCGTCATAGATCTTCGTCAGATCATCGACCGCGCCTTCATCGTGCTGCTGACTGATCCCGAAGATCGCTTCCTTGCGCACCTGGACGTCGCCGCCGGCGGACGCGATCTCGACAAGTTTGGCCCGTGCCTTGGGCCCGCGAATCTGGGATAGGGCGAAGAGGACTTGCTTGCGTATCTCGACCTGCTGGTCTGCGTCGTAGATCTTCGTCAGATCATCGACTGCGTTTTCATCGCGCTGCTGGCTGATCCCGAAGATCGCCTGCTTCCGCACCCCGACGTCGCCGGCAGTGCGCGCGATTTCAACAAGCTTGGCCCGCGCCCTGGGGTCACGGGTCTGAGATAAGGCGAAGAGGACTTGCTTGCGGATTTCGACGCTCTGGTTGGCGTCATAAATCTTGACCAACTCGCCCACCGCTCTTTCATCACGCCGTTGGCCGAGGCCGAAGATGGCTTGCTCGCGCACTTTGTTTGAAGTGGCTGTTCGCGCTATTTCGCTGAGCATGTCAGTCGCGCGAGCGCTTCGGTGCTGCGAGATGGCAAACACCGCCTGATTTGCAATCTCGGCGTCGGTTGATTGCGCCGAAATCTCTTTCAATACATCTAGGGCCGTCTCATCGTTGGTCTGGCCCAGCCAGAAGACGGCCGTCTTGCGCAGCTTAGGGTCCTGCTGATTGCGCGCCAGCTCTATGAGCATGGCCGTCGTCTGCGGTCGCCGGTGTTGGCCGAGCAGCGAGATGGCAGTCTCCTTTATCCGCCTGCTCTGCGTCGAACCAGGTTTCAACATCTCACCGACGATTTCCGCCGCGCGGTCGGGATTGGACTGAAAGAGGCTCTGCAAGGCGATGAGCTTGATCTCCTCATCCTTCTGGTCGACCTGAACCTCTTTATTGAGTCTGGGCGCGAGCTCGATCATCAACGCCCTGGCATCGTCGCTCCAGGTCGATGTTGAATGCTCTTTCAGCAGGCGTTCGAGCTGCTCGTAAGCCTCCTTATACTTCTCCTGCTTCTTGAGGGCAAACGCGAGCCAGTAGTGAGCCGCATCGACGTTCTTGTGTTTGGGATATGCACTGATGAAGTCGCCGAACCGCTTCGCGGCTTTCGCCCAGGCCTCTTCCTCAATCAGGTCGCGCCCTTCGGTGAAGACCTTCATCGCGGCATCGATGCTCCCTGAGGTCTGGACAAATCGGTTGAGCTTCTCCAGGTCCTGCGCGTGGAGTCGTTGCGAGTGGTCACCTGCCAGCAGGATCATCAGTCCCGCGGCCATCACAGGCAGCAGCATGACGAAGCTTAAGCCTGCGACCGAATGACGAAGACGCGCGTGGTTGTACTTTTTCTCCGACATAAATCTCCTGATGCTGTGATCGAGTTAGTAGTGCTGATAGCTTGTTGCCGTCAAGGGAGCCGAATAGACCTGCAACACGCCGATGATCTCCTTCTTATGTATGCGATCCTTGATCGAGCGCACCTCATCGGGCGACGGCCGGTCCGGCAAGTTGGCGATGTCGAGCAGCACGGGCTCTAAACTGCCCAGCACCTCTTCGGCGGGAAGATTACCACTGCTCTCCGCATCCCGCCGGAGCAGGATGTTTTGATAGAGAAGGCTCTTCGATTGGCGCTTTTCGTGGGCCAGATCGGCGGCGAATCCTTCGGTCGAGGTATCGGAGTTTCTGAAACTGCGCAAGAGCATTTGCGCTTTCTCGAAGTGCCTGACCATCCCCGCATCGAAAATACCGGCCTCAGTCGTTCCTGCAAGCCACTCCGCAGGATTATCCCCCTCGTCCGGAACGGTGATAGGACTTTCTCGTTTCACGATGGCATATTCCTTTGGCGCGGGTGACTGACGCGGACTATACGGTTTCCGGACCCGCACAGTCTGGCCGCCGGACTTAGATTTACCTCCCGCCGGGTCTTTCGCGATCACCTTGTTTTTATGTTCGTCGCCGGGAGTCGTTGTAGGAGTCTGTGTCGGCTCCTGAATCTTTTCGTTCTGAACTCGCTTCTCTTGTTTCTGGGCGAAGAGGCCGGTTCGAAGACCAAGCCAAAGTCCGAAGACCAGTACAAGCACTCCAAGGGAGGCATAGGCAAGCTGGCGAGTTGAAAGCCGCAACAACCTCAAACGTGCGATCGGCGCATTGAGTATCTGGGGCCAGAACGAGGCAGCAGGCGAAATTCGTTTAGGAATTGAGTCTCCGGCGAGCGCGGCGGCGATGCGCGCGCGCAGATGTTCGCTTGGTATGCTGTCAGGCAGTTCGTCCTCAAATGCACTGGCCATCAACTCAATCGCACGTTCGAATTCGAAGGCGCTGGCGGCGCACGCGTCACACCGGGCCAGATGTTTGTTGACCTGAGCTGCGATCGCCGGCTCAAGCTCGCCATCGAAATAGGCCTGCAGGGTTACTTCATTCAAGCAGGAGATCATGGCCGTTCACCCCCGATCTTTCCGTAGAGTCTGAGGAACTCGCGCCGCCCGCGCGCAATCAGACTGCCGACGTTGGCTTCCTTGATTTCCAGGGCGGCGGCGATCTCGCGATACGACAGCCCCTCGTGCTTGAGCAACAGGCAACTGCGCATAGGCTCCTTTATGCGGACCAGCACGCGCCGGGCCTCGCGGATCTCGCTCTGACGCACCAGCTCTTCATCGACCGAAGCAATTTCTTCGACTCTCACAAGCTCCGCGGCGAATTCTTCATCGCGAGCGGCAGAACGGCTCTTGCCGCGCAACATATTGCGCGCCACATTCGCCGCCACGCGCAGGAGCCAGGCGCGCAGCAAGCCTTCCCGCTGCGCTGTGTGAAGATTCTGGTAGAGCCGCATAAAAACCTCCTGGACGATGTCCTCCGCCAACTGCGGATCGCGGACGAGCGCACAGGCGTAGCGGTAGACGGCGCGATGATGCACCGTGAACGCTTCGTCAAAGCTCAGTTGAACGGTGATTTGCGCGGCCGTGGCGGCGCCGGCTTCAGAATCGGTCAATGCCATCCCCCATCCGCTCATCATCGCCCTCACCCAGAAAACACCGGGGGCGGAGAATTCGTGGCAAGGAGTTGGCCTCCGTCAGGAGGAGAGTGTTTAATGGAGGCTGCCCTGGAGCCTGGTTGGGCGCCGGCCGTTCGGGTGCACCGCTCACATTGAGGAGAATAGAGGTTGGGTTGGTCGGTTGTTCCAGATTGATCCGCACTAGAATGGCCAAACTCCAGCCAACCACTCCGTGGTTGCTGCTCTAGCCTGACGTTCGCTGGCTTCCGGTATCCCCTTTGACTCTGTGCCACTTTGAAATCGCAGGTATCTATCTCACTCGTACCTCAGCGCAATCATGGGATCTACCCTTGACGCGCGTCGGGCCGGTATGTAACAGGCCAGCAGCGATGCTGTCGCAAGCGCGAGCGCGACGCCGCCAAATGTAGTGACATCTGTTGCGCTCACACCGAAGATGAGGCTCGCCAGGAGCTGAGCCAACCCAACCGACATTGCCATCCCGATGACTATCCCAGCCCCGGTGAGAACCAGGCCTTTGCCCATCACCAGTCGCAAAACATCGCTCTGCCCGGCGCCGAGCGTCATGCGAATCCCGATTTCATGTGTCCTCTCCGTTACCGAATAAGCCATCACCCCATAGACGCCTACCGAGGCGAGGACAAGAGCAATCAAGCCCAGAATAGTCATCATTACCGCCACATAGGATAGTCCAACGACCGATTCGGAGATTACCCGCTCAAGGGTCTTCACATTGAACACCGGCTGCTCTGAATCGACGCCGGCGATCTGACTGCGCACCGCCGGTATGATGGCTGTCGGCTCTCCGGAAGTGCGAATCGACAGATAAGTGTAAGGCAGCGGGGCCTGCTGGTACGCGCTGTAGATCGTTGGCTGCGGACCTCGATCGAACCAACTGTATTTGACGTCTCCTACGATTCCGACGACTGTCATCCAGGAACTATCGGCGTCATCCCGACCGAGCTTGATCCGTTTTCCAATCGGGCTCTCAGATGACCAATACCGACGGCTCAGACTCTCGCTGATGACGACCACGCGAGGAGCTTCGGGACCGTCAACGTCGCTTAAGATCCGGCCTTCGCGCAGCGGAATGTGCAACATCGAAAACAGGTTCGGACTGACACTTTGTAACATGCCACTGCGAAGCTCGCCCTTCTCAGGGGCTGCCTGACCCTCGATGTTGAAGACGCTCGTGACCGTGCCGTTGGCGAACGGGACTTTGGTG
The DNA here is from genome assembly GCA_041483295.1 of Blastocatellia bacterium. GTDB lineage: Bacteria > Acidobacteriota > Blastocatellia > UBA7656 > UBA7656 > DASYSA01. The sequence goes on from JBGPFL010000026.1 coordinate 4,564, forward strand.
ATCACGGCCGCAGCCTGCACTTGCGGGACCGATTCAAGCCCCCGAAGGAGTTGATCATAGAAGGCCGCCATCTGATGGCGCTCCTTGTATTTCGATTCAGGCAGTTTGAGGCGCAGCGTCAGCAAGCTCTCAGGGACATAGTCCTTGTGCACGTTCACCAGCGCGTAGACACTCTTAGCCATGAGTCCAGCCCCGGTCAGCAGAACCAATGCGAGCGAAACTTCCGCAATCACGAGCGCGTTGCGAAGCCGCTGACGCCTGCGGCCTCCCGTAGAACTCCGGCCACTCTCCTTTAAGGCCTCGTTCAAGTCGGGCCTCGAACTCTGAATCGCCGGGGCAAAGCCGGAAATCACGCCGCTCAAGACCGCGATCGCAAGCGTAAACAAAAGCGCGCGTCCATCGAGACTGATGTCCTTCCAGCCGGCGATGTAGCGGGCCACGTCCGGCGGCATGTGGCCGAGAATCAGTCCAATACTCCATTGGGCCAGCAGCAGACTGAGGACGCCACCCAGCAGAGACAGCATCACACTCTCCGTCAGCAATTGCCGCACGAGGCGCCATCGGCTCGCACCAAGAGCCAGCCGGACCGCAATCTCCTTCTGGCGCCCGGTGGCGCGCGCAAACTGCACGTTCGCCACGTTGGCGCAGGCGATCAGCAGAACGAAAGCCACCGCCACCAACAACATTAGTGTGTATTGACGAGTCAAATCGCCGGTCACGTGTTCCCGGATCGGCTTCACCCACACTCCCCATCCTTTGTTGGTCTGCGGGTAGGTCTGCTCCAGACGGCCGGCGATGGCTTCCATCTCCGCGCGAGCCTGCAAAGTTGATGTTCCAGGATTGAGCCTCCCCACCACCTCCAGCTCATGCGAGTCTCTGATGTCTCGCTGCTTCGGGTCCATTGCCAGCGGCATCCAGAGTTCAGTGGTCATCGGAAAATCGAACCCCTTCGGCATGATTCCAGCCACGACGCATTTCTTCGCGTTGAGGCTCACGGTCTTGCCGATCAGGTCCGGGTCCGAGCCGAAGCGGCGCTCCCACAGACCGTGGCTCAGCACTACGACCTGTTCGTGCCCGCGCTGGTCTTCTTCCGGCAAGAAGGTGCGGCCCATTGCCGGCTTCACCGCCAGGGCCTCGAAAAAGTTCGCGGTCACGAGGAAGCCCTGGACTTGTTCCGGATGGTCGCCGCCTGTGATGTTGGCGTCGAACCCATCGTATGCAGCCAGGTGTTCGAACGATTGACTCTGGCTCTTCCAATCGAGGTAGTTTGCGTTTGCGACGGAGCTCCAGTCGTCGCCGGCGTTGGGCCGCTTTTCAAGCACCATTACCAGCCGGTCGGCATCCAGGAACGGCACCGGCTTCAACAGGAAGGCGTCGGCAACGCTGAAGATCGCAGTGTTCACTCCGATGCCCAGCGCCAAAGCCACCACGATCACAGCCGTGTAGCCTGGACTCTTGAGCATTCTACGAAGGGCATATCGCAGGTCCTGCCTCAACGTTTCCATCATTCGCTCCTTCCAGCACAGCCACTTTTTTCGAGATGGAAGACCGCGGCATCCGGCTCCCATAGCACAGGTCTTGCAAGATGCTGATCATTGTCATTTGTCACTCGTCATTTGTCACTTGTCTCTTGGCTCTTGTCATTTGTCATTTGTCATTTGTCACTTGTCATTTTTGTCATCTGTCCTTAGTCGATGGCGCTCCTTTGCCGCGACGCTAGAATGCAAATGACGAGTGACCAATGACGAATGACTGATGACTACTTCTTCTTCGCCTGCCAGGTGCCGCCGTCAACCTGTTCACCCTGTCCCTTCGAGCGAACTGAATAGGAGCCTTTCATTGCCGTCGGGTCGAGGGCTCCCTCAATTGTGATCTCCACCTCGTCATCAGGATCCGCAAGCTTCACGGTCAGCTTGCCGCCACTGACATCTACCGATTTGAATTTGGAGGTGTAGCCATCCCCATCCGTCGGATGGGCGGTGAGGCTGCCTGTCAGCTTTCCGTCCGCCCCCTTCGTGATGGTCATTTCAAACTTGCCGGTGCTGCCGCCCTCCCAGCCACCGCTCCAGGTGCCGACGGCGGCACTATCAGCGGATGTCTTCTTGCCATCAGTCTGCCGCGCGTAAGAAACGCACGTGACCAGAATCACTACGAGGAAAGAGCATGAGAATTGTCTGCGCATAAAATACCTCCGTTAGTCAGTTGTCCGTTGTCAGTCGTCATGCGTACGTTTCTTGTAAGTCAGTTGTTCGAAGGGTCAGTTGCTCCCTGAGACGGCAACGGACAACCTCCCACTGAAAACTACAAACTTAAAACTGTTTCATTCATATCTGAGCGCAATCATCGGATCGACCTTCGTAGCCCGCCGCGCCGGAATCCAGCAGGCCAGCAACGCCACCCCCCCCAACAGCAGCGCAATTACGGCAATGGTGGTCGGATCAGTGGGCTTTACGTCGAACAGCAAACTCTTCATCAGTCGCGTGAGGCCGAATGCCCCCCCGATTCCTATAGCTATGCCGGCTCCCGTCAGCAGCATTCCCTGACCAACAATCAGTTTGAGCACATCCCGGGAGGTGGCTCCGAGGGCCGTTCTTATACCCATCTCCTGTGTGCGTTGCGCGACCGAATAGCTCATAACGCCGTAAAGCCCGACCACCGCCAGGATGAGCGCCTCGCCGCCGAAGACGGCAAGCAGCAGCGTGTTGAGCCATCGTCCGGCCACCGATTCCGAGAGGATTTCTTCCATCGTCCTTATGTCGGAAAGCGGCTGGTCCCTTTCCACCTCCAGAATTGCTTTGCGAACGATCGCACCCAGCTCTTTCGGATCGGACCTGGTGCGCACGACGAATGCTCCGCCACCGGCGCCGGTCTGGTAAAAGGGCCAGTACATCTCCTGCCTCGTGTCGGCATCCATCGCCTTGTACTTAAGGTCTCCAACTATTCCCACGATCCGCCGCCAGGGCCCGTCGCCTACTCGAATGCGCTGCCCTATCGGATCTTCGTCGGGCCAAAACATCCGAGCCATTTGTTGGTTGATTATGGCGACTTCACTGGCTCCCTCAGCATCCGCATCGTTGAAATCGCGCCCGCCAAGGAGCGGAATCCTCATCGTCGTGAAATAGCCCGGAGACGTGAGATTCAGATTCGCATTGTAGCCCTCGCCGGGAGGCTGTGGTGGGCGGCCTTCGATTCCAAAGTAGCGAGACCCTGCCCCACCGGATAGAGGCAAGCTGAGCACTGCTCCAGCTGACTCGACGCCCGGCACCGTGGATATGCGCGCTAAGGTCTCTTGAAAGTACGACGTCACCTTTTGAGTGCTGTCATACTTTCTCCCCGGCGAGAACCTTACCGACAGCACGTTTTCGGGATTGAAACCCGGATTGACGTTCATCAGCCGAATGAAGCTTCGAATCATCAATCCTGCGCCTACCAGGAGAACGAGGCATATTGCCACCTCCGCGATCACGAAGAAGCCGCGGACGCGGTTGCGCCTGAAGCTTGCGCCCGACGTTCGGCCGCCTTCTTTGAGCGATTCATTCAAATTGGGTTTCGATGCCTGAAGCGCGGGCACAACTCCGAAGACGATTCCCGTCCCAGCCGAGACCAGAAGCGTGAAGGCCAGTGCGGGCAAATCCAACTTGATCTCATGAACGCGCGGTATGCTGTCGGGGCTGACGGAGAGCAGGAGGTCCAATCCCCACATCGCCAGTAGCACTCCAAGCGTTCCGCCGATAATCGAAAGCAAGAGGCTTTCGGTCAGCAACTGTCGAACTATTCGCCAGCGGCCTGCTCCGAGGGCGGTGCGAACGGCAATCTCGCTCTGACGCGAGGCCGCGCGAGCGAGGAGCAGGTTGGCTACGTTTGCGCAGGCAATCAACAGCACGAACAGAACAGCGCCAAACAAGATCCAAAGAGTCGGGCCTATTTCTCCGACAGCTTCCTCATAAAGCGAAAAGATGTTCACGCCATGACCGGTGTTGACCTGGTATTGACTTTCCAGAGTCGCGGCAATTCCGTCCATGTTCTGCCGCGCCTGATCAATGGTAACGTCGGGACGCAGTCGCGCGATGATCTCGAGGTAATGGCTGCCGCGTGCGCCACGGTCGCTTTCGGAGTAGGTCAGCGGGACCCATACCGCAACATCGCGGTTCGGGAACACAAGCTCAGGCGGCATCACCCCGACAATTGTCCAGGTATTGCTATTGAGGATGATCGGCTTGTCCACGATGTTGGGGTCCGAGCCGAATTGCCGTTTCCACAGCCCGTCGCTGATGAGCGCCACGCGATGTCTGCCGACCTGATCGTCTTCTGTTTGAAACATGCGGCCCATGCGGGGCTGGACTCGCAGAATCGAAAACAGGTCTGGAGAAATGGCGGTCGCCGTAATTCGTTCCGGCGTGTCTCCTCCGCCGAGTGTCACCTCCGTACGGAGGTAAGCGGCCATGTCTTCAAAGACATTGTTCTGGGCTTTCCAGTCGAAGAAATCGGGCGCAGAGACGACGTTGCGAGTGCGGCCAAGCGCCGGGCGCTTCTCCCAGACCTGTACCAGGCGATCATGCTCTCTATAAGGCAATGGCTTAAACAGCACCGCATTGATGACGCTGAAGATTGCTGTCGTAGCTCCAATACCCAGGGCCAAGGCGATCACCGCCAGAATCGGGAACGATGGTCGCTTGAGCATCATCCGCATTGCGTATCGTATGTCCTGGAATAGAGTCTCCATGTTTGTCCTTTGTCAGTTGTCCGTTGTGAGTTGTCATTCGTCCGCTTTTTGCAAGTCAGTTGTTCGAAGGGTCAGTTGCTCCCTGAGAAGGAACAACGGACAACTGACAACTGACAACGGACAAATCTTCACTCGTACCTGAGCGCAATCATCGGATCGACCTTGCTTGCTCGGCGCGCCGGAACGTAGCACGCCAGTAACGCTATGCTGAGCAGCAGCACTGCGACTCCGGCATAAGTGACCGGATCGGTCGCACTCACACCGAACAAAAAGCTGGATAGGAGCTTAGTCAGGGCAAGCGAACCTGCCAGTCCGAATCCGATCCCGGCCAGGGTCAGTTTCATTCCGTGCCCGACTACCAGTTTGAAGATATCGCGAGGCTGGGCGCCCATTGCGGCGCGGATGCCTATCTCCCGGGTGCGCTGTGCGACGGAATAGGAGAGTGTTCCGTAAAGACCCATCGACGCCAGCAACAGGGCTACGACCGCGAATCCCGCCAGCAATGACATCGACAGCCGTCGAGGGGCAACTGATTCGGAAACTATCTGCTCCATCGTCCGCACATTGGAAACTGGTTGAGCTTTGTCCACCGCATAGATCTGCTGGCGCACAACGCCGACAAGACTCGCAGGATCGATGCGGGAGCGAATCACTATAGTGGCCCCCAGCGCCGGGCGCTGCGCGAAGGGAACGTACACTTCGGGCAGGGCCGGCGTGTCCAATGCGTAGTGCTTCACGTCGGCCACTACACCAACGACCTCCTGCAACCCGGCCGTGTCCCACCGAAAGTCGATGCGCCTACCGATCGGATCTTCGCCCGGGAAAAACGTCCGAGCCAGCGCCTCGTTGATAATTGCGACCTGTGGAGTGCCCGGGATATCACGCTCGGTGAAGTAACGTCCAGCGATCAAAGGTATCCGGGCAGTTTCGAAATAGCCGGCACTCGCTATTCGTTTTTCTGCCACGGCAGGGGCATCTGGCGGAAAGGTCTTGCCATCGATTCCAATGTCGCCGTTCGTGCCGCCGCCGCCGAGCGGAAGGTTGCTGATTGCTCCTGAAGCTTCGACACCTGGAATTGCCCGGATATTCTCCAGAGTTTGCTGGATGAAAAGGGATTGCTGTTCGTCCTTCGCGTACTTGCTCTGTGTGAGACTCAACTCTGCGGTGAGTAGCCGGCTCGGGTCGAAGCCTTTGTCCTGATCCACCACGCGTTCGAAGCTTCGGATCAAAAGCCCGGCCCCCACCAGGAGCACCAGGGAAAGGCCGACCTCCGCCATCACCAGGAGGCTGCGCAGTCGATTCCGCTCGAAAGCTATCGCGGACCTCGCGCCTTCTTTGAGCGTCGCCTGCAAGTCTGCTCTGATGCATTGCAGTGCCGGCGCCAATCCGAACAGGATTCCGCTCAACAGCGAGATCCCCAACGTAAAAGCCAGGACCGCGGCGTCGATCTTGATCTCCTCTACGCGGGGAATGACGGTGCGGCCGGTGAAAGCCAGGAGATCGACACCCCAGGAGGCAATCAGCAGACCAGCCAGGCTTCCCAGACTCCCGAGCAGAAAGCTCTCTGTGAGCATTTGTCTTACCAGCCGCCAACGGCTCGCGCCCAGAGCCAGACGGATAGCAATCTCCTTACGGCGACCTGCCGTGCGAGCCATCAGCAGGCTGGCGACGTTTGCACAGGCGATGAGCAGCACGCAGGACACTGCGCCCAGCAATATCAGCAAGGCGGGACGCGCGACGCCGGTGATGTAGTCCCGTGGCTTGACCAGTTTTACGGTGTGGTTCGTCGACCTCTCCTGCTGGATCCGGGCGGAAGTTGCCTCGATCTCCGAGCCCGCGTTCCGGATGTCCAATCCCGGCCGGAGCCTTGCGAGAACCGTCAGGAAGTGGAGTCCGGGGGGCGGTGCCCGGAGCCGAAGAGGGATCCACACATCAGGCACGCTACCAGTTTGAACGTTGCCCGGCAGCGCGCCGCGGAAGGTGCTCGGCAAGACGCCCACAACGGTGTAAACCCTATCGCTCAACTTCAGCGTCTCACCTATGCAATCCGATCTCCCGGCGAAGATCCGGTGCCACAACCCAGAACTTATGATCGCAACTGGTTCATTGGTTGCCAGCTCTTCATCGGGCAGGAATGCCCGTCCCATCGCCGGCGCAACCCCGAGCATGGGAAACAGATTCGCGGACGCGCGGACGCACTTGAGTTCTTCGGGCTCGCCGGAACCAGTCAAGGTGTACCTCGCGTCGAAGAACGCTGAGACTCCCTCGAAGAGCTGACCCTGTTCCCGCCAGTCGCGGTACTCGTCGTAGTCCATCGGGGTCTCGTCCGACGGCGGCTGCATATCTCTGATCAGCACCAGCCTATCGGGATCTTTGAAAGGGAGAGGGCGCAGCAACACTCCGTTCACAACGCTGAATATCGCGGTATTAGCGCCGATGCCGACAGCTAGAACCAAGACCGCAATCGCGGTGAAGCCCGGGCTCTTCATCAGTGTTCGGAGTCCATATCTCAAGTCCCGCCACGTCTCGTTCATTAGTTCACCCCACGGGAAATTCGAAATGCGAAATGCGAAATGCGAAATTGCCGATTCTTCAATCCCCGAGTCGATCCCGAATCGTCATTTCGAATTTCGCATTTCGCATTTCGCATTTCCTATTCGTATCTGAGCGAAACCATCGGGTCCACTCTGCTTGCCCGACGAGCTGGTATGAAGCAGGCCGCCAGAGCCACTGCCACCAGAATCACCGAGATCGCGGCGAAAGTGGCGGGATCGGTAGCACTCACACCATAGAGCAGTCCCGCAAGAAGCCGGGTCAGTGCGAACGAGCCGATAAGGCCAACGCCGATCCCGGAAAGCGAGAGCAACATCCCGTGAGTGACAACCATACGTACAACGTCGCGCTTTTTAGCCCCAAGCGCCATTCGAATCCCGATCTCGTGCGAGCGCTGCGTCACCGAGTACGACATCACCCCGTAGATCCCTACTGACGCAAGCACGAGGGCAAGCCCGGCGAAGATGGCTAGCAGCAACGTGCTGAACCGAGACTTCGATACCGAGGTGCCCAGCAGTTCTTCCATCGTAGCCGCATCCGAAATAGGCTGGTCCCTGTCCATCGCCAGCACTTCGCTCCTGATCGCAGGCACCAGAGCCCGCGGGTTGGATTCGGCGCGCACGACGAGGGTCATGTAGCGGTAGCTCTGCTCAGGTGGGGGCCAGTACGCCATCGCTCTCACCTCCGAATTGAGGCTCTCGTGCTTGACATCGCGGACGACGCCGATGATCGTGCTGGGCACGTTAGTCTCTTTCATGAAGATAGTCACTCGCCGCCCGAGCGGGTCTACATCGGGAAAGGCAAGCCGCGCCATTGTCTCGTTGATGACGACCACGTGAGACTCCTCGATCGCTTCGTGCTCGTTGAAATTCCTGCCCGCGAGAAACGGGATCCTCATTGTCTCGAAGTAGCCCGGCTCAGCCACGCGAGCGTCGACCACCGGCTGCTGGGAAGGAGGCGGCTCCGGCTCGCCTTCAATGATGAAACCGGTACCCGCGCCCGGCCCCGCGAACGGAAGGTAGTTAATTGCGCCCGCACTGCGCACGCCGGGAAGGGCTTGGACGCGACTGATCAACTCACGGAAGAAAGCGATTTGCTTTTGATCTTCGCGGTAGCGAGATCCCGGAAGCAAGAGTCTGACCGTTAGCAGATCCCTAGAGTCAAAACCCGGATCGACAGACTGCAGCCGCGCCAGGCTCTTGATCATCAAGCCCGAGCAGACCAGAAGCACAAGCGCCATAGCAACCTGCGCGACCACGAAGACACTGCGCAGCCGGTTGCCGCGAGCGCCGCTGGTGCCCGACCTGCCGCCTTCCTTCAGCGATTCATTCAGCTCCGGACGTGACGCCTCGAGCGCGGGCACAACCCCGAAGACGATTCCGGTGATAACGGAGACTGCCGCGGCGAAGGCGAGCACCTTGAAGTTCACTCCCACGCCCTGGGCACGCACGAGATCCTTTGGGCTGAGCGCAAGTAACAGATCGACTCCCCAGAGAGCGAGGAAGACCCCGAATGTTCCGCCGATGAGCGAGAGCAAGCAGCTTTCAGTGAGGAGCTGCCTGACGATGCGGCCGCGCGGGGCGCCCAGGGCGGTTCGAATCGCAATCTCCTTCTGCCTTGAAGCCGCGCGGGCCAGGAGCAGGTTTGCTACGTTAGCGCATGCGATCAACAGGACAAACCCTACCGCGCCGAGCAACACCATCAGCGCCGGCCTGATGTCACCCACCAGCTCATCGCTGAGCGGCGCGACCGTTACTCCCCAGCCTTTGTTGAAGTCGGGATACTGCTCTTCAAAGCCGCTGGCAAGCGCGTCCATCTGCGATTGCGCTCGCTCGATTGTGACTTCGGGCTTCAGCCGCGCGATCGAAAGCATGTACCTGCCCTGGCGCGTGCGGGAGTTTGGCCCGAATGTCATCGGCAGCCACAGGTCCGGCTGCTTGCCCACCATCGAACCCTTCTTTATGTAGAACGGAACGCTCTGAGGCAAGATCCCGACTACCGTGGTGCTCTGGCCGTTAAGAGTTATGTTTTGCCCAATGATCGACGCGTCGCCTCCAAAGCGACGCTGCCATAGTCCGTAGCTCAGGACCGTGACGTTGTCCTTTCCGCGCTCGCCTTCCTCGGGCACGAAGGTCCGGCCCGCCATCGCGGTGGCTCCGAGCAGGTCGAAGAAGTTCGCGGTTACGACTTGTCCTACCAGCTCCTCCGGACTGTCGACTCCGGTCAGGTTGAACCGAAAGTCGAACAGGCCGGCCATCTGCTCGAACGAGTCGTTCTGGTCCTGCCAGTCCAGGAAGTTGGCGGGCGAAATCACATTCTTGTCTCTCCCTCGCTCACGATTGTGCTCCCAAACCATCACCAGCCTGTTGGGATCACGAAAAGGCAGGTGGCGCAGCAAAACCGCTTCGACAACACTGAAGATTGCAGTGTTGGCGCCGATGCCAAGTGCGAGCGCAACAACCGCTACAAACGTGAAGCCCGGGCTCTTCAAGAGAAGGCGAATCGAATAGCGCAGGTCTTGCATGATTTTGTCCTTTGTCACTTGTCAGTTGGTCAGTTGGTCAGTTGGTCAGTTGATCCTCCTGAGGCAGACGGTTCCCTTCGATACACTAACCAAATCGTGTGCCGTGCGGTTCACTAACTGAAGTGTTGGGGATGTTAGGCCTGGCGGTATGTCTGTAGGAGTCCGATGCCTGACTTCTGTGCGCTTGCGGGAATGCCCTTCCCAGGATCGGCCACCCAAAGCGGACAAGGGGCAGCCACGAATTACACGAATCGCACGGATGATCACGAATGATTCGTGTCAATTCGTGCAATTCGTGTAATTCGTGGCTGCCCCTTGCTCATTATTGAGCCTGCGCATATTTGACCTTCAAGTACAGCGTGCATTGCACAATAGGCTCTACGTCTGCCGGATCGACCACTAAATCGAATTCGCTGACGCTGAGCGGATTGAAATAGAACGTGCTGGTCTTGCGCTTCTGCGTGACATTCGAGTTAGAGCGATAATCGACCAGCTTGCCCGCTTCAAACGCCGTGTATGAAGCATACATATCGGAAGGAAAGAAGGCGTTGTACTTCTCCTGAAACACTGCCTGGGGGCGCAGCTTGATGTTCAGCAACCGCGCATAGCTCTCTTCTTTCTTCTTGATAATCTTAGCCGCTTCTTCCATCAACCGGTCGCGCACGCGGTTCATATCGCTGACAACGTAGTCG
>JBGPFL010000027.1:0-14504 GCA_041483295.1 Blastocatellia bacterium
ATGTTCTTACGGACTCCGGCCCAAATCGGAACGGTGAGGGAGTTACACACCTAGGCCCCGGTGACCTCCCCTCAAGGAGACACGCGGATCCCGCCGGACGAATGCAGGCGTCCGCGAGAGAAACTCACTATTCCCGTACCGATTGGCTCGCTAATTTGGCTAGGAAACGATCTCAGGAAGCTGTCGTGAAGTGAGACAAACAGCCTTATGTTTGCGATAGCTCTTTCCGATGCGGCTATCGCTTTCAATCTGAATACCCATGAACTCGCAACCTGGGAATGCTGAGTTGCCCGTAACATATACCCCCAAGGGAAGGGCGGCGTCAACCCGAAAGTGACGTTGCCGCGTGTGCTGGGTGCGATCAAGTAGTGGGACTTCAAGGTCGCGCGAATATCGGTTCTCATTAACACCTCGATTCATCGAGGTGGTGCGGAGGGTTTTTCGACTGTTTCAACAGTCTTCGGAGTCCGCGAGAGGAAACCGTTGAAACGGTTGGGATCTCCGCCTGGCCGAGGGCCACCTCACTGAAAGCGAGGTGTTAGTGAGATGGGCGCTGGCCGAGCCAGCTGGAGTTCATGAGTCAAGAGCATATGCTCGCATCGAGTCCGACTCTCAATTGCGGGTGAGCTGCTTGCTTGATCCGCGGCCTGCCTACATAATGCATCCTTCGTTTCGCTGATGCGGCAAGAGCCTGCTAACTATTTTCTTCAGATCGGTAATCAATGGCCATCATCGCTGCGACAAATGCGAAGCCACCTCTGATTGTCGCGCTTGATCTGGGCACCTCTTCAGCCCGCGCGCTTCTCTTCGACGGCCGCGGCCGAAACGTGCTGGGCCTCGAGTCGCAACTTCCATACCGCATGACGACGACCCCCGATGGCGGAGTAGAAATAGACGCCGACCGATTGGTCGATATCGTCGCCAAAACTATCGACGAACTGCTCACGCTTGTTGAAAGGTCGCAGGGAATTCTACCGCCTGTGGCTGGTGTAGCGGCATGCACATTCTGGCACAACTTGATGGGTGTGGACCGAGATGGCCGAGCGCTCACTCCCGTCTACAGTTGGAACGACACTCGCGCCGCCGCAGCCGCACGCGAACTCCGAAACAGGATGGAGGAGGGCGAGCTTCACGCGCGAACTGGTTGTGTATTGCACGCCAGCTACTGGCCGGCTAAGCTCGCATGGCTGCGCAACTCCCGGCCTGACCTATTCAATCGTGCCCACCGGTGGATGTCCATTGGCGAGTATCTCTATTTGCGTCTGTTTGGCCGCACCGTTTGCAGCATATCGATGGCATCCGCAACCGGGATCTTCAACCAGAATGAATGCGACTGGGACCGCGAGACTCTGTCCTCACTCCGGATCACCCTCGATCAACTCTCACCACTCGGGGACATGGATGGAGCTCTCAGAGGGCTCGGTTCCGAGTATGCGGGACGCTGGCCCACTCTGGCGGGCATACCGTGGTTTCCGGCGCTGGGCGACGGCGCGTGTGGGAATGTCGGCTCGGGTTGTGTGACGTCCGATCAGGCTGCGTTGAACCTGGGCACGTCGGGTGCGTTGCGCGTTGCGTGGACGGCGAGCGAGGTAAAGATCCCTCGCGGCCTCTGGTGTTATCGCGTAGACCGAAGGCGGTTCGTAATGGGGGGAGCGCTCTCGAATGGAGGCGATCTCTTCGCCTGGCTGCAGGAGACGCTGCGGCTCGGCCCGACCGAAGAGGTCGAGGCAGAGTTGGATCGACTGAGCGCGGATGAACACGGACTGACTGTTCTCCCGTTCCTGTCCGGCGAACGATCCACTGGCTGGCATAGTGAAGCGCGAGCGGCCATCCTCGGTCTGAGTCTGTATACTACCCCGATTGAGATTCTGCGAGCCGGACTGGAGTCGGTTGCGTATCGGTTCGCGGCTATCTATGACCTGATAGCCAGGGAAATAGGAAGGCCCTCTCAAGTCATTGCGTCGGGCGCGGCGGTGTTGCGCTCACCGGCATGGGCGCAGATAATTAGCGATGTGATCGGAGCCGCGATCTCTACATCAGCCGAAGCGGAGATCTCAAGCCGCGGGGCCGCGTTGATGGGCCTCGAGGCGATCGATGGCGTCTCCAGAATTGATAGTGTGGAGATGGCGCTCGGCCGCGTCTATTCGCCGAACTCCGGGCGGCACAGGCGGTATCTCGAAGCACGCGAGCGGCAAGGTCGCCTTTACGAAGCCATCATTGCAAAAGGAGCAATCAATGAAGAGTGACGAGTCCACCCCCGAATTCGAAATGGTGCTTCAGCGATTGGAAGCCCTATCTGAGTTGGTCGACAAAGGTTTCACCAGGCTGGAGGAGAGCTTCGGCCGAATCGAGACGATTCTTGCCAGAATAGACTCGCGCCTTGAAGGCGTAGAGAACGTTAGCGTGATGATGCAGGCCGACTTCGAAAGCCTGCTTCGAAAGCTGAGAGAGTACTTCCCTGAGATCGACAGCAACGGTTTTCCTTTCTAACCGGGAGTCCGAACTTCCTTCCCTGCCCAGGAGATAAACAAATGACAAACCCACTCATCGAACTGACGAATCTCGGCCAGTCTATCTGGTACGACAACATCGAGCGGCGCCTTATGACATCCGGCGGGCTGAAACGCATGATTGAAGAGGACGAGGTTCGGGGCGTCACCTCGAATCCCGCGATATTTGAGAAGGCCATTAGCGGTTCAGGTGATTACCTGGATCAAATCCGTGAGTTGGTCGCCCAGCACAAGAGCTCAACCGAAATATACGAGGCGCTCGCCATCGCCGACATACAGAACGCAGCCGACATACTTGCACCCGTATTTGACAAGACCCAGGGCAAGGATGGGTTCGTGAGTCTCGAGTGCTCGCCCCTGCTTGCGCACGAGACCTCGGCAACCATCGAGGAGGCGCGGCGGCTGTGGCGGGAGGTCGCACGCAAGAACGTAATGATCAAAATACCGGGCACGCCGGCCGGAATGCCTGCAATCGAGCAGTGCATCTACGAAGGAATCAACATCAACATCACGCTTCTGTTTTCGCTGGCCGCCTACGAAAAGACGATGGAAGCCTACATTCGAGGGCTCGAGCGTCGCGCGGCAGAAGGCAAGCCGGTCGACCGCATCGCTTCGGTAGCAAGCTTCTTCGTCAGTCGTATCGACACGAATGTTGATAAGAGACTCGAACACATGGCTGCTGAGAACACCAGCGAGGAGCAGAAGGCTAAGCTCCGCTCGATCGCAGGCCGCATCGCCATTGCAAACGCCAAAGTTGCCTATCAGCGATTCAAAGAGGTCTTTCACGGTCCGCGCTTCGCGGCACTCAAACAGGGCGGCGCACAAGTGCAGCGGCCGCTATGGGCCTCGACCTCGACCAAGAACCCCGCATATGCCGATGTCTACTACGTCGAAGCACTGATAGGCGCCGAAACGGTCGATACGGTCCCGCCGGCCACGCTCAAGGCTTTCCGCGACCACGGACGCGCGCGCCTCACCATTGAAGAGAACCTGGATCAGGAGCGAGCCGTTCTGGCGCAGCTTGAAGAGGTAGGAATCAGTCTTGATGAAGTCACTGCGCAAGTGCTCGACGATGCCGTCCGGCTGTTTGTCGAACCCTTCGAGAAGTTGATTCAGTCGATCGCTGCACGCTCAACCGAAATCGCCAGCCAGCCGGGCGTAGCACAGTCGGTTCAGCACTGAGCTGAAAGACCTGGAGATCAACCATGCAAGACAAAGAGTTCCCCGGCCGGGGAGAACATCAGGTGCTCGGCGACGTCGCCCACCATGCAGCAGTCAACGACGCGCTGGACGCACTCGAAAGAAACAAAATCGTCGAGAGGGTCTGGAGCAGCGATCCCTCTGTCTGGAAACGCGAACCCGAACATCAAAACATAATCTCGAATGCGCTCGGATGGCTTTCGGTCGCCGATACTGTGCTGGAGCACATCGACGAGCTGGCGGCCTTCGCAGAGGACGTTCGCCGCGAGGGTTTCAATCACGTTCTCCTGCTTGGAATGGGCGGCTCGAGTCTTTGCCCCGAGGTGCTGCGACGGTCATTCGTACGCGTCGAGGGATATCCGGAACTGCTCGTGCTCGATAGCACTGTTCCGGCCTCAGTCCTCAGCTTTGAACACAAGATAGATCCCGCCAGGACCCTGTTCATCGTCTCATCGAAATCGGGTAAGACTACCGAGCCACAGGTGTTCCTGGAATACTTCTTCGACAGGGTGGCGCGCACATCGGGTTCTGCTCCGGGCCGCAACTTCATCGCGATAACCGACCCGGGCACGCTTCTCGAACAGATCGCTCAAAGCAAGGGCTTCCGGCATGTGTTCACCAACCCGGCAGACATCGGCGGCCGGTATTCTGCGCTCTCGTATTTCGGAATGGTCCCGGCTGCGCTTGCAGGCTACGATGTCAAACAGATTCTCACTAGAGCCGTTGCGGCGATGCAATCCTGTAGAGCGGCGGCGAAGGAGAATACAGGCGCTCAGTTGGGCGCGGCGCTGGGCGCGCTTGCGCGCAGTGGAAGGAACAAGCTGACTCTCGTTACGCCCGAGCCGATCGATTCGTTGGGGCTGTGGATCGAACAACTGATCGCCGAGAGCACCGGTAAAGAAGGCTCCGGCATCCTGCCTGTTGCCGGTGAGCGACTCGGGGGCCCTGAGGTATACGGAAATGACCGAGTCTTCGTGTACTTGGGCAAGCCGGGCTTCGCAAGCACCGAGTCCGGAGCCCGGTTGAGAGCGCTTGTATACGCCGGCCATCCGGTTGTTGTGCGCGAGGTGGCCGACCCGCTCGACCTGGGGCGGGAGTTCTTCCTCTGGGAGTTTGCGACCGCCATTGCGGGGGAGCTTCTGGAGATCAATCCATTCGACCAGCCAAATGTTCAGGAGAGCAAGGACAACACCGAGCGGCTGCTTGCGGAGTTCGAACGCGAAGGGCGATTTTCCGAGCAAGAGCTGCTGGCCAGCGAAGGTGGCCTCGGTCTATACGCGGGCGGGAAGACGCAGACACTGATTAGTCCGAACAGTACTCCGCTTTCAATCATCTTTACCCACCTTGAAAGCGTAATGCCGGGAGACTATGTTGCACTCACAGCCTACATTGAAGGGACCCGTGAGCACGACGCCCTGCTTGATGAGATTCGAACTCACATTCGTGACAGCACGAGAGTAGCGACTACGGTTGGGTACGGTCCTCGGTTTCTGCACTCGACGGGGCAACTGCACAAAGGGGGCCCAGCTACAGGAGTTTTCATCCAGATCACCTCTGACGATCGCGAAGAGGTCCCGATTCCGGGACGCCCCTACGGCTTTGGCACTCTGAAGCAGGCGCAGGCACTGGGTGACTTCGAGTCGTTAGCGAACCGCAGCCGACGGGTAATCCGCGTTCACCTTGGCAAGGGTGTAGCAGAAGGGCTCAAGACGCTCCTCGATCTTGTGCGAGAGGCAAAGCCCATCACCGCGTCGGCGACGGAATGATCGCCTGACAACCTCGCCGCCGGCAGTTTTCGGCTCGTTGGGTTGTTTGCTCGGCGGATCAGTCTCGCTGCAACGGGGCTCTGAATTCGGGAACCAGATGACGGCATTTTCACGAACGATCAACGTCGATATGGATTGGATAGACGAGGCGAGTTTCGAAATTCGCGGAACTCTCAATGACAACGTACACACAGTCACCGCGAGGTTTCTGATCGGCTTTCCGGACTACGTGATCCGGGAGGCGTCGGGTGAGATAACCCGGATGCCTTATGACGGCTATTGCCAGGGCGCTTATACGGTGATATCGAGGTTCGTAGGCGAAAGGATCGGACGAGGTTTTCGCAGGCGGGCAGCCGAGATCGCCGGCGGGGCCGAGAGTTGCAATCATCTACACACGTTGATCTTCAATATGGGCACGGCCGCGTTTCAGATGAACTACATGGCGGCTAAGCGGAAGCCTGACGTGATGGCGGCTCTGCGCAGGACCTCGGACGATCCAGGCGAGCGACGTTCGATGGTGATGGGATGGATGCCGCAGTTGCGAAATAGCTGCTTCGTCTTCAGCGAAGCCAGCGATGTGCTCTTCGATGCAAAAGGCAATGAACAAGATGAGGATGGCGTGCATTCGGAATCGGGAGAGATGAATGGGAAAGTACTTTGAGGATTTCGAAGTCGGCGGCGAGGCGGTGACCGCGGGGCGAACCATCACCGAAGCCGACATCGTAAACTTTGCCGGCATCACCGGCGACTGGAACGAAATACACACCAACAAGGAACTGGCTGAGCGCAGCCATTTCAAGCAGCGAATAGCTCACGGGGCGCTGGTATTCTCGATTGCCACGGGCCTCTCGATCCGGCTGGGCCAGACCGCTGACACCGTGATCGCATTCTACGGGGTGGACCGGTTACGCTTCGTTAAGCCGACCTTCATTGGCGACACGGTAATGGTGCGACAGAGGGTGCAGGAAAAGACCGAACGCGACGCCAGTAGCGGGATCGTTACAATGCTCAACGAGGTGGTCAATCAGAGAGATGAAGTGGTCGCGGCCTACGTCGCCAAGGTGCTGTTGAAGCGTCGCGCGTAGTCTTGAGCTGCTGTCGACAAACGCGGCCGGCTCAATCCAAAGGCAACTCGCAAATCCGTATTTGTAAAGGAGCCTCTATTAACGATGCCGGTAACTCGCACCGATACTGCCCGGAAGTTTCTGGCTAAGGAACTTGAAAAGCTTTCTGAGCAGGAGCGCGACATAGTCCAGCGCTTCATCAGCCGCGGCCGGGTCGCCCGGAACGTTGCAGAGGAGTTCGACGAGCACCTGACGCTGGGCCAACGAATCTCAGACGGCGTCGCCGAGATGATGGGATCCTGGCGCTTCATCATCGTTCAGAGCACCCTGCTTGCCTGCTGGGTCATGTTGAACATTGCAGCGTATATCAATCACTGGGACCCATATCCATTCATCCTGCTGAACCTCGCTCTCTCTTTCCAGGCTGCGTATGCCGCGCCGATCATAATGATGAGCCAGAACCGCCAGTCAGAGAAAGACCGACTGCAATCCAGGAATGATTACGAAGTCGACCTGAAAGCCGAGATGGAGATCATGCAGCTACACGAGAAGTTCAACGAGCTGCGGGATTCTTATTGGGCAGACCTGGTGCGCATGCAGCAACAACAGATCGAGATGCTCGAACGCCTCCTGGCCGAGGTCTGCAGACGCGAGGCATAGTAGTCGTCGATCGCCTGTCGAAAGCAAAGTTGATGAGGGATCCCAGCGACAATCCTGACTTCTTGACCACACCTCCCGGGAAACGAGATACCACCAAAGGCGGACGCGTTCGGCGCTTCTTCGGGGAGCTGGGTCCGGGCCTCATAACCGGCGCGGCTGACGACGATCCATCGGGTATATCGACCTATTCCGTTACCGGAGCGGCGTTCGGCTACGCGCAACTCTGGACGGTCTTCTTTGCATTTCCGTTGATGACTGCGGTTCAGTTGATGTGCGCGCGGCTCGGTCTGGTTTCGGGAAGAGGTCTGGCGGGCGTGATCAGGACTCGATACCCCAGGTGGGTGCTATGGGGCGGGTGTGCGCTTCTGGCCGCTGCAAACACCGTGAATATCGGGGCGGACCTCGGCGGCATGGGCGCTGCGATGGAGATGATGACCGGTATTCGCGCTTACGTGTGGACTCCTCTGTTCACCGTTCTAATCGTGACGCTGCTGATCTGGTCCCGCTATCGCCACATCGCACGCGTATTCAAATGGCTCACGTTGGTCCTGTTTGCCTACGTGGCTGCCGCGATACTTGCTCGTCCACATTGGAGCGAGGTCCTTCGTGCGACCGTTGTGCCGCACATTGAGTGGAACACTCCGTACGTCGCTACGTTCGTCGCCATACTTGGCACAACAATTTCACCCTACCTGTTCTTCTGGCAAACCGAGCAGGAGGTCGAGGAGGAGCGCGCGATGGGCCGGCGCACTATCCGGGCCAGGCGCGGCGCCACAGATGAAGAGCTGCGCGCGGCGCGAACCGACGTCATCACTGGAATGGTCTTCGCCGGTGTGGTCATGTACTTCATCATCCTTACGACCGGCGCAACGCTCTACGCGGCCGGACAACGCGACATCGAAACGGCGCGGCAGGCAGCCGAGGCGCTGCGTCCGGTGGCAGGTGACGCGGCATATCTGCTGTTCACGATCGGCCTGGTAGGAACAGGAATGCTGGGCGTTCCCGCGCTGGCCGGCTCGGCGGCATATGCAATAACGGAGGCTATGCACTGGCGCGGGTCATTGGATGACCGGCCGAAAGTCTCCCCGAAGTTCTACGGCGTGTTGACCGCGTCGATGGCTTTAGGGCTCGCGCTTGAGTACCTGAACCTGAATCCGGTTCGGATGCTCTTCTACGCCGCTGTGGTCAACGGCGTTCTGGCGCCTCCCCTGATCATCCTGGTTACAATGTTGACCAGCGATCCGAAAGTGATGGGCTCGCGAGTCAATGGGCCTGTAATGAAATGGATGGGCTGGATTACTGCTGCCGTGATGATCGCGGCAACCATCGCAATGGTTGTTGTGTAGCACCTTTGGGAAACGAGCTGCGTACCCCGAGTCTCCGTGCGGGATGCTACGCCCCGAAGTCTCGTTACATCCGCTACAGGGCGCGTCCGTAGACCTGCTTAATCACCTGCAATCCCTGCGGCATGCCGCTTATCGAAACGGTAATGGTCAGCGTGTTACCGTCGGACGAGAGCTCTCTCTTTTCCGAGGTGTCGATGTGAATCGCATCTCCTCGGGGTGTGTTGTAGGAGGTTGAGGAGTCAGACACAAGCTTGCTCTTATCCCACTTTGTCTTGGTCTTCACGTCGGCGGAGCCGAAGACAGCAGGATTGCTCTCACCGCGCGCATCGCTGTAGTAGGTCAGTATCTGGCTCTGTTCCCTGCCATTCACGCTGGCCTTACGCGAGATCTTAAGCTCAGGCTCCTTATACGCAATGACGAGCGTGACCTCAGCATTGGCCAGGGCGCGTTCCAGGGGTCCAAGGCCGCTCTTAGCGTGATCCAGGACCCAGTTGCCGCTGAAGTCCGGTCGCGCGGTAGAGGACTTCGTCCTGCCGTCTTGAGCCGAACCCCAGGCTGACAAACACAGGATCCATAGCAGAAAGATGACTCGCTTCATGGGCAGCATATTCGCTCTGCCGCGATCTCAAAGTCAAGTGGCAAGCCGGCCATGGAGCAGCAACCGATGCGGCCTTGCGCACAGTTTAGACACTCCGCGCAGTTTCAAGGAGCCAATGGGCGCGGCGCCATTTTGAACAGGCTGACGACGAGGCCCGAAGTCTCAAGAGGCGTGGTCGCCTCGGTCGGGATTTCTCTATATAATGTCGCGAGGTCGGCTGCGAAGGTGCTCACGATAGCAGGCAGGAGGTCAATGATGGCCGAGATGACCGGCGCGCAGGCTATGTTCGAGATTATGGTTCGAGAAGGCGTGCGCTACGTCTTCGGCAATCCCGGAACTACTGAGCTGCCTCTGATTGATCTGTTCGCTGCTCGTGATGAGATTGAATACGTTCTCGCGCTGCACGAAGACTCGGCTCTGGGAATGGCCGCAGGCTACGCCGATGCGACCGGGACCGCCGCCGTCGTCAACCTTCACACAAATCCCGGTGTCGCGCACGCGCTCGCCAACCTCTATAACGCATATAGAACTCATACTCCGCTCATCGTGACCGCGGGCCAGCAGGACACGCGAGCTATGATTGACGACCCTTTGCTTTGCGCCGATCTCCTGGACATGACTCGCCAACACACCAAGTGGGTGTGGGAAGCGCATCACGCTTCTGAAGTGCCAGTAGTAATGGCGAGGGCTTTCAAGGTAGCTCAGACGCCTCCGACGGGGCCTGTCTTTGTTTCGCTGCCGGTGAGCGTCATGGAGGAGCGCGCAGAGATCGCGCTTCCCCCGGTGACTCGCATAGGCACGCGGATACGAGGAGATAGAGCGGCGATTGAAGAGGCGGCCCGGGTGCTGCGTGCCGCAAAGAGTCCCGCGATTGTCGCGGGTGACGGCTGCGCAAGATCCGGGGCAGTGCGAGTGATCGTGCAGTTGGCTGAGGCTCTCGCCGCGCGGGTTTACACGGAACCTCTGAATGCCTACTTGAATTTCCCAACCGGGCATCCGCTGTACGCAGGAGCGCTCACTGCAAACGCCAGGCAGACCCATTCGGATCTCGATGGATCGGACGTCCTCGTGATCATCGGCGCCACCAATCTGGCCCCACTCGTGTACACCGGTGTACGAATGATTCCGGGGGATGCTCGGCTGATTCAGATCGACGTGGACGCCGGCGAACTGGGCAAGGCGCACGCCGTTGAGGTCGCTCTACTGGGAGACCCCAGATCAGTTGTCGAAGAACTGATCGATGCGTTGGGCTCCGTGCTCAACGGCGAGAGGGAGGAAAGGGCCGCTCGCCGCCGCGAGTTGCTGGAAACCAGTATCAAGGCATCTCGGGCGAAGTTCATTGACGAGGCCCTGAAGACCGATGAGAGGGGACCGATGTCGCCCTGCTATGTAGCTCGCGAGATGCGGCTGGCTGCGGACAAGAACGCTGTGCTGGTCGACGAATCAATTACGTCAAGTCCCTGCTTGCGCGCCATGTTTGAGTTGAATGAGCCGGACAGCTACTTCCATGCGAAAGCCGGGGCGCTCGGTATGGGGCTTCCTGTCGCCATCGGAGTGAAGTTCGCGATGGCTGATCGCCAGGTACTATGCGCTGTGGGGGATGGCTGTGCGCTCTATTCGATTCAAGCGCTATGGTCCGCGGCGCGGTACAAGGTGGCAGTCGTGTTCATCGTGTTCAACAATACGAGCTACATGGTTCTGAAGGGCGGACTGCTTGCGCTTGCGGCGGAATCGGTCAAGAGAGGAGTCTTCACCGGGATGGATATCACCGAGCCGGAGATCGACTTCGTTGCATTGGCCGAGTCAATGGGCGTTTCCGGCAGGCGTGTGTCGCAAGCTGGGGAGCTTAGGCCGGCCCTCGATTGGGCGCTCGGCGAAAGCGGGCCGACCTTGCTTGATGTCCGCATAGTGCGGGAAGCACGCAGTACGCTACGGTGAGAAGAGGATCAGCTTGTTGACTTGAGCACTTCGGAGAGTCTGGCTCTCAATGCTTCAGCATCAGGAAGGTCCGCCACTTCCAGGCAAAGTTCCTGCAGTGTATTCACGTCATGAATGCCGTCGATTTCCTCCGTAACGTTCAGGTTGGGAAAACGCTTTGCGACGAGCTTGCTGAGCGTCTCTGCAACACCTTGCGCTCGGCCTTGCGTCAGGCCTTGCGTCAGTCCTTCCTTCAGGCCCTCTTCAAGCCCCTTTTTGCGCCCCTCCTGAAGTCCCTCTTCAACAATGAACTGATAGAAACTGGATTCTTTGAGTTGATCTAATGGGATCATGCCTTTCCTCCCGATCAGGTCTAAGAGATCTTCCCGATCATACCGCAGACCCCCAACCACCAAAAAGTGCAAGCTGAGCTCACGCTGCTTTCGTTCGTCGGCGATCTCGCCGAGTCGATCTGCGCCTGCCTCGATCTCCGCCTGCCCACCGCGCATCAACGGCACGAAAGGCAGGAGACTCTCTCGATTCAAACTCAACATCTCTTGTGCGTCGATTTGCCAGAGAAGAACCAATTCATAGCGCACGCTGATCTGTATACACCCCGCATCTATCCGCCCTTCGCCCGTAGGGTTGTTCGGCAACCCTCGTCGCGTGAGCATGAGGACATAGCTGCGTACCGGAAGCTGATGCTTCATCCACAACCGAGCGCCGTATTCAGCCATGCGTTTCGGTATCCGCGAGTCGTAAACGGTCTGGGCTTCAATATGAACGATCCATGGGTCATGCCCGATGACAACTCGATAGGGCTGGTCAGGTATTCGCGTTGAAACGTCGATCTCGCGCGGTAGCAATTCGATCTTAGCCGGCTGTCCCGGTTGCAAATAACCGAGCAGGATCAAAAGCGATTCGGCATCCTGCTCAGCCAGATACTTGAAAGCCCGATCGTAGGGCATGTTGCGCATGGATTGACGTTGACTGCCGGAACAAGTGGGCGGGGCGAGACTGGCAGTCTAGTACCGTGTCAACCAGATTGCAAATATGTCAAAGCACGATTCTCTGGTTTGAAATCTCCAGCCATCCGGGTCTATGCTTCGCGAGACAGCGCCCTCAGGCGGTGTTCCGGATTGATCTAAACTCCAGGAGTCCAAACATGCATAGGATCTCAAAGGCGAGGCTCTTTCTTTTGGGTTTTACCGTAATTGTTGCGGGCGCGCTTCCGGCGCTCAATGCAGCCTCGGTTTCAACGCAATCGGCAAGCACCAAAGTCGTTTATGCGGGTCGCTTGATCGACGGCACGTCGAACACAGTTCGTACAAACGTCTCAATCGTCGTCGAAGGCGACCGCATACGTGAGGTGCGAGACGGACGCATCGCAATGGCGGGCGCCGAATTGATCGACCTGGGCGACTCTACCGTGATGCCCGGTTTGATTGACTGCCACACTCATCTAACCCTTCAGATCGGAAGGGACACCGGTAACCCGCTTCTGACGATGGCCCGCAGAGACTCGGACATAGCCCTGACCGCGAGCGTCTACGCCCGAAAGACGCTTCTCGCTGGTTTTACAACCGTACGCGATGTCGGGGCTACGGGCTTCGTCGACATAAGCCTGCGTGATGCGATCGCCGCGGGAACGATTCCCGGCCCGCGGATGTTTGTGGCCACCCACGCGCTGAGCATAACCGGCGGACACGGCGACATCGGCGGAGTCCGCGAGGACCTGCTCCCGGAACCGGATTGGCGCAGCGGAATCGTCAACAGCCCTGAAGACGGAGTGCGCGCCGTGCGCTATAACGCGAAGTACGGCGCCAATCTAATAAAGATCGCCGCGACCGGCGGAGTTCTCTCGTTGGCCGATGCGAGCCTCGAGCAGCACTTCACCTTCGAAGAGATGAAAGCCATCTGCGACGCGGCGAAATTGCTGGGCTTGAAGGTTGCCGCCCACGCCCACGGAGCTGCGGGAATTAAGGCGGCGCTGCGAGCAGGCGTGTCTTCCATCGAGCATGGCTCCTACACGGATGACGAAGCGATAAGGCTGTTCAAGCAACACGAGGCCTACCTGGTGCCAACTATCATTGCCGGCAAGACAGTTGAGAACGCGGCGAAGATCCCCGGTTTCTTTCCGCCGATAATCGCACAGAAGGCGCTGAAGGCAGGGCCCCTCATCCAGCAGGCCTTCGCCAGAGCTTACCGCGGCGGTGTGAAAATCGCGTTCGGCACCGATGCGGGGGTTTACCCGCACGGCCAGAATGCAAAAGAATTCGAGTACATGGTCGAAGCAGGAATGAAACCCATCGAAGCAATACTCTCTGCCACGCGAGGCGGCGCCGACTTGCTCGACCAGTCTGCCAACATCGGCAGCGTGCAACCAGGCCGCTTCGCCGACCTGGTGGCGGTGAAAGGCGATCCTCTCGCAGACGTCAAGCTGCTGCAGAGCATTAGCTTCGTGATGAAGGCCGGCAAGGTTTACAAGCAAGATGGGAAGCCAGCCGGCGAGTGAGGTACACCGAGTCATCAGCGGTTCAATCATCCTGGTCAGGAGCAGATATGCCAGAGTCGAGACGCTCGTTTCCACGCACAGTCGCGCTTGCCACCTTCGTTCTTGTCTGCGCCCTCGTCGCATTCGACGCGATGCCCGCAGGGGCGCAGGCGCCCGGTGTGAAGGCGTTGGTCGGCGGAACTTTGATTGACGGCTATGGCAGCAAGCCCATCTTCAACAGCGTTATTCTCATTGAGGGCGAACGCATCAAGGCCATCGGCCAGGTCGGAACGCTTGCGATTCCGAAAGACGCCGAGATCATCTCTACCGAGGGCATGTCAGTCTTGCCCGGCCTGTGGGACATGCATGTGCACTTGATGCTGAACGGGCACAGCGACTATGACCACTGGGACAAGACATATCCGCCACTGTTCGAGTCCGTCATAATGCCCGCCTCCGCAAAGCAGTTGTTGCTGGCCGGTGTGACGAGCGCGCGTGACCTGGGCGCCCCCTTGAAAGAGAGCATCTCGGTCCGTGAGCGCATCAAGGCAGGCAAGATTCCCGGTCCGACGCTCTACGTGTCCGGCCCTTTCATCCAACACGAGCCGTATCCGGGAACAGAGTTGTTTCGCTGGGGAGTGAAAGGAGCGGATGATGCTCGCGCCAAGGTCCGAGCATTAGCCGACGCGGGCGTCGATTGCATCAAGCTCATAGACCAGGACCAGATGACCATGGAAGAGGTCCAGGCCGTAGTCGATGAGGCTCACAAACGTAAGCTCACGGTCGTAGCTCACTCGCATCGCCCTGAAGAGATTCGCCGGGGGCTCGCAGCGGGAGTCGACTGCTTCGAGCACACCGGGCTTGCAGCGGCGCCTGAGTATCCCGCGGACATCCTCGCAATGATCCGCGAGCGAACGGCCAGGATGAGCCTCGGGCCTCTTTTTTGGAC
>JBGPFL010000028.1:0-14397 GCA_041483295.1 Blastocatellia bacterium
AGCGCGCGCGGGGCGCGGCCGCTCCCGTTGAGACCTTTTAACTCTCCGGTCTTAGACCAGTAGACCAGCGCGAACATGTCTCCGCCGATGCCGGTCATCATAGGCTCGGTGACGTTGAGGACCGCGGCCATCGCGATTGCGGCATCGACGGCATTTCCCCCGCGCTTGAGTATCTCGAGGCCGACTTGTGACGCGAGCGGCTGGCTCGACGCCACCATCCCGTGCTGCGCGCGCACTACTGAGCGTCCCGCCCTTGGCTGTGTCGCGCGATTGCCGTCGTCGGAGCATGCGATATCGTTTGGGGTCGACATAAAGACCAGCGCCGCCAGTGACAAGCACGCATAACCGACTCTTCGCTTGGATACCCGCTTCGTCGCTAGTGGCATTGCTCCTCCTCTTTCGGAATCAGAGTTTCGCGAATAGGCGCAAGAAGTCAGGAACAAGAATCCGGGCACTGTTCCTTTCGGCTTCTCTGCTTTCCAGGTTCAAGCAGCTGCCACGGGCTTACGATCGCTGGCTTTTGCGCGTTACTCCGCTGGACGTGGTTGGCCGCGGTGACAGGTGAAACACGAAACCCGGGCGGATCCCAACTTAGCGTTGGAATCGCGCACGATCGAGATCATCTTGCGCGCAGTCTGCTTCATCGTCTTGTCGTCCTTCTCAAACTGGTCCTTGACGTGGCAGTAGGTACACTCGACGCCGAGCGAGTTTTTGAAGGCGAACATTATACTTTCGATCCGGTCGGCGGGTAGCCCCTTGAACATCTGGATGTTCTTATACTTCTTTTCGGCGCGCAGCTCCCTGCTGGAGGCGGGCAGCGGATCAAGCGACGGCAGGACAACCGATTCGCCTGCGGCCGACGCGGGCGCAGAAGCCGCCGCCCCGCCCGGGATTTCGCTCTCGGTGCCGGCGGGAAGCGGCCCTGCGCGGACCGTTTCGCCGGGGGTGATCGGGGGGTGCCCGGCGGGAAGCTCGGACTCGCGCGGCGCGTTCACCGACCTCGAGGGTTCGGCAGTGCTTCCCGACTTCTGAGCCGTTCCTTCGTGCGGCGTGCTCCAGTTGCCTATCAGGAAGCCCAAAACCAACCCGAGCGCTATGCCAATAATGCTGAACCGAATATCATCATTACTCATTCCATAAACTCCGGATGTCAGATATGGATCAAACTTTGTTTCCGCTCTTTTTTGACTGAGGGGAGCTGCAACAATATAATTGCCGCTCTTCGAACCCGTAATTCTAGCACAGCGTGGTAAGAGCTCCTAAAGGAGGAAGTGACCTGTGATATCAGTCGGAGACAAGGCGCCTCAAATCAACCTGAAAGATGCGGAGGGACGGGCCGTAAGGTTATCAGACTTTAAGGGCAAGAGAGTCGTGCTCTACTTCTATCCGCGCGACCTGACGCCGGGGTGCACTAAAGAGGCCTGCGCATTCCAGGCGGATTCTACGAAGCTTGAACGTAAGAACGCGGTGGTCATCGGCGTATCGACAGACGACGAGCGCTCACATCAGCGCTTCCGCGAGAAGTACGACCTCACCTTTCCGCTGCTTTGCGACCCCGAGCACAAACTGGCCGACGCGTACGGCGTGTGGCAAGAGAAGAACATGTACGGCCGGAAAATATGGGGCGTGAAACGCACTACCTTCATCATCGACGAGCAGGGCCGCGTGGCCCACGTGTTTAACAAGGTGAATGTCGCCGAGCACAGCAAAGAGGTGCTCGAGACGCTCGATCGGCTTACTTAACTTGTGTCCATTGAAAAGCGGAGCCTCGCGAAAGGGCGCTTCACCGCGGAGACGCAAAGAGCGCCTCTGCGGTGAATGGGACTTGAAGCTCTAACAAACTGTGCCTCGACCGTGAACTCCACCAGATCGACTTTCAATTAACGTGCGTGGCGCTCACGGGAAACCCGAGGACGGCGGCCATCAACTCGGCTACCCGACCCACACAGGAAACACCATGGTCGCGGGCGAGCAACGCTATGCGCGTGCGGCGCACAAGAAAGTCCGCCGCGGTGGCCGTCATCTCGTAGCGGGCGGCATACACAACCTCGGCGGCAATGTGCGGCAGCCCTTCGATCAAGCGCTCCTTGAACTCCGCTGACTCGCCGGCGATCTCGAGGATCACGCGAAAGTTTCCTCCGTAACTCCTTATCAGGTGCCTGACCAGCTCGAGCGGCGCTTCAAACTCGGCGGCCGCACTCGAAGCTTGCGCCTCGATGCTGCCTGCAAGTCTTTCCCCTCCAGCAAGTGGGATTTGACTTGTCCCGCTGGGCCGCACGGGTCCCCCTCTCTTAACAGCCAGATCGACCACTCGCTCGGCCATATGACGATACGTCGTCAACTTGCCGCCGATGATCGTGATCAATCCTGACTTGCTCTCGAATATCTCTTCCTTTCTCGAGACCTCTGCAGTCGATTCGCCATTCGCGCTCACCAGCGGCCGCAGCCCGGCAAATGTGCTGATGACGTCGTCATCCGAAATCGCTGCCGCGGGAAAGGAGTCTGAGGCCGACTGAACGACTCGAGCGACTTCAGTCTCTTCGGCAGCCGGTTCATCCAACTCGCCCGAATAGTCGCTATCCGTCGTTCCAATGACCGTACGGCCACACCAGGGGATCACAAACAAGAAGCGATTCTCACCAAGCGACGGGATCAGGACCGCCATCTGGTTGTCAAACTTCTCGGAGGGCATCACGACGTGGATGCCCTTGGATGGCCGAAGCCTCCTCGGCGCTCCCGCATTGTCCAAACGCGAGACGTCATCCGACCACACGCCCGCCGCATTCACCACGACTCCCGCTCGCAATGCCACGGTCTTACCGGTAAGCCTGTCTTCGAGATCGATCCCCGATACACGGGGACCCTCCTTTATTAGACCGCGCGCCGCAGCATAGTTAGCAATGGCCGCCCCTCGCTGGGCTGCAACCTTGATCACCTCGATCACCAGCCGCGAGTCGTTTGTCAGACAATCGTAGTAAACGAAGCCGCCTCTCAGCCCCTTCGACTCCAGCCGAGGCGCAAGCCGAAGCGCCTCTTCGCGACTGACCCATCTGTGCCGGCCGATATTCTCGCGGCCCGCGAGCAGATCGTAGAGCCACAACCCGACGCTAAGCTTCAATCTGCTGTTTCCAAGAGGCGACGGAATACCTGCTTTGTAGAGCGGCACCAGGAATGCGAGCGGTTCGCTCAGGTGCGGCGCGAGCCTGGTGAGCGTCGCTCGCTCGTGCAGGGCTTCGCGGACCAGCGAGAACTCCAGATGTTCGAGGTAGCGCAGTCCCCCGTGTATCAGCTTGGATGAACGAGAACTGGTCCCGCTCGCGAAGTCGCTCTTCTCTATCAGCGCAACCGACAGCCCGCGCGAGACGGCATCGAGCGCTATGCCTGCCCCGGTTATGCCCCCGCCTATGATTGCGACGTCAAAGGTGTCGCGGCCCATGCGCTCGATCGCGGCAGCCCTCGTATCGAGCGAGAATCTTGCGCTGTCTGAATGGGGTTCAACCATTGCCATCACCACTGTAAGACAACTTCGGACCTCCAGGCAACGAGCAGCATTGAGATTAAGACTGTTGAATTAAGCCACCGCAAAAGGTAGGATGCTGCGCGGTCATAGAGTTCCCGCCAAAGGAGTAAGGTGAGCCAGGATGCCGGGACCCCTTGAAGGAATCCGCGTAGTCGACTTCGGCCGCTTCATCGCCGGGCCTTACTGCGCAATGCTCCTCGCAGACATGGGCGCAGACGTCATTCGGGTCGAACGGCGCGAGGGGGGAGAGGACCGCTACGTCGGCCCCGTGGTCGAAACTGGCGAAGGCGGCCTGTTTCTGAACATGAATCGCAACAAGCGCGGCATCACGCTCGACCCGGCCCATCCGCGGAGCGCCGAGATTATCCGCCGCCTGATCCAAAGCTCCGACATCGCAGTGGTGAACCTGCCGCTCGAAATCATGAAGAAGCTCGGTCTCGACTACGACTCACTTCGCGCGATCAAAGAGGAGATCATCCTGGTGATGGCCTCGGCCTTCGGTCCCGATGGTCCCTATACCGATCGAGTGGGCTTCGACGGAGTAGTGCAAGCTATGAGTGGGTCCATGAGCCTGACCGGCTTCGCGAACGTTCCCGTGCGTTCCGTGGTGTCGTGGGTTGATTACGGCACGGCGCTCCACGCGGCGTTCGGCGCAATGACGGCGCTGTACGAACGTCTGAAGACCGGGCGCGGCCAGTTGATAGACGTATCCCTGCTGGCAACCGGGGTGACCTTCATGCAGCCCCTCCTGATAGAGAGAGCAGTCACCGGGATCAAGCGCGAGCAGAACGGCAACACCAGCTTCTACACAGCGCCCAGCGACGTCTACCGCGCGCGCGACGGATGGATCATCGTGCCCACAATTGGAGCCGCGATGTTCCGGCGGTGGTCTCGCCTGGTGAGCCGCGAAGACTTGATCGACGACCCGCGCTTCAAAGACGACATCACTCGCGCGAATAACTGCGAGATCATAAACGAGGTCATGTCAGCCTGGTGCGCCGCACGTTCGCGCGATGAAGTTGTCGCCGAAATGGAACGCGCCCGAATACCTTGCGGACCTGTGTATGATCTGGACGAGGTATTGAGCGACCCTCAGGTCTCTGCACGCAATCTCTTTCGAGAGGTCGACTACCCTGGCACCGGCAAACCGATTCCGCTGTCCAATACACCTGTTCGATTGAGCGAGACTCCTGGAAGCGTACGCCATCGCCCGCCGATGCTGGGCGAGCACACGGATGAAGTCCTGAGGGAGCTTGGCTTCAGCGCGGACGAGATCGAGGCACTGCGACAGAGTGGGGCTATCTGAGGGCGTGTCCGCTCGAAGCAGTAACCCGGCTGAAGCTAACGCGAACGGCGCAGGCATCTTCACCGATCACGCAAGCATCTGGAGTTTGAGGCAAAGATGGGGTTCTCCGAAGCGCAACTGACCAAAGCGAGATCAAGGAGAGAACATGAATGCGCTCAGGATAATCTTGCCCGCTATTGCCAGCCTGGTTTTTCCCGCCGGCATTTCTGCAACGACTAACGACACTGTCGCTCGTCAGACGCCCACGTTAATGCGCCTCAAGGAGCAGCAGGTCAAACAGATTTCACTTGAGACCCTCGTCCTGCCGCGCTCGATTCGAGAACAGGACACCAATGGCCAGCAAGGCCCTGCGGGTCCAGCCGGACCTCCGGGACCAGCCGGCCCGCCAGGAACTCCGGGACCCAGCGGACCTCCAGGATCACCGGGGCCTGCCGGTACACCTGGACCCCAGGGGGCACAAGGGCCTCCAGGGCAGACCGGCCCTCCAGGACCTTCTGGCAGTGGAGGGGAAAGTCCAGGTCCCCAAGGACCACCGGGCCCGAGCGGACCTGCGGGATCTCAAGGATCTTCAGGACCTCCAGGACCCTCAGGGCCTCCAGGACCACAGGGTCCAGCGGGTCAGGACGCGACCATGCAAGGACCTCAGGGGCCTCCCGGGCAGCAGGGCTATGCGGGCCCGGCCGGCCCTCAGGGCGATCCTGGCCCGATGGGGCCGACCGGCTATCCGGGAGCACAAGGACCTCCAGGTCCGCGAGGTGATTCCGGACCACGTGGGATTGCGGGGCCTCAAGGTCAGAAAGGAGACAAAGGAGAACCCGGCCCGCAAGGCCCGCCCGGTCCACCGGTCAACCTCCGGGTCTTCGACAGCGGTTTCTTTGCTGCGACCGCCGGAAAAGAGTTCGACTTTGCGCACAACCTTGGAACGAACAAGATGATCGTCAGGGTCTACTATGCCGTCGACGCTTCAGGGGGAGAGATGGACGAGGTCATCTCTGACGCATCGGGCGGCAGGTCGGCGGCCAACTGGATTGGCGCGTTCGTGCGAATCACTCAGTCAAATCTTAAGGTGCAAGCCGGCGGCCTGGGACTGACGCGATTCAGTGGAGGAGTCAGGACTCGAGGTTTTCTTAGAATAATAGCGACGCCACTTCCGTAGTGTAGTTCCGCTTCCCTTGCCGTCCGTTGCGCACGCCAGGCTTCGTTCGAACGCCTTGGTCGGGCCAGCCTCAGCGTCATGCGATCGACGCGAGGTACTCGTCGAGCTTGTCGTAGAGCTCGGTTGCGCCGCGCTCCAGACCGGAGCTGAGGATTTTGTCGCGAACCTCCTGCGACGGATAGAGCATGGTGCTCGTGAGCGTGGTCCTGCCGCTCTGCTCGATCAGGACAGTGGTTACCAGCACTTCACCTGGGTTCCAGTCTTCCCACCACTCGGTGTTGACGAGGCGGTCTGGCGCCGCGATCTCGCGATACACACCGCGCTGCCCAATGTCCTTTCCGTCGGCGCGCCGGCTTACGAGGCGAAAGGCGCCGCCGACCCTCAAATCGATCTCACAGATCACCAGCGACCAGCCACGCGGTCCGTACCAACGCTTGAGCAGTTCTGGCTTGGTGAAGGCGTCGAAGACCAGGTTCAGCGGAGCGTCGAACGCGCGCGTCACCACGACCTCCCGCTCCGAGGGCGTCGTTATCTGCAGTGTTCCGCTGTTCTTCATCGGGGATCTCTCCTATCGCTTCGTCCGTCTATGTTTTCTTCTCGTCTGTCTTCAGCTCGTCGCGACGGTGGGATCGGCGAGCCGTGGTCCTTTCCCAGCCGCTTTGCAAGTGTCAGCAACGTCCCCATCGTCACACCGAATGCGCGTTTGGCTTCAATGCCGTAGCGAGCCATTCCCTCGACCGTTCGTCGGGTTCCCTTCTTCTCGAGCCACGAATGTGTCGTTCATCGTGCTTCTCCTGTATCGCTTCGTGCGTCCACGTTATTTCTCCCGGGTCTTCAACTCGTCGAGCAGGGCGTCCAGGCGCTGGAAGGAGGCCTCCCAAAACCGGCGGTAGTTTTCCAGCCATTCGGTGGCTTCCGCGAGCGGCTTGGCCTCGAGCCGGCGCGGCCGCCGCTGCGCGTCCTGGCTGCGAGAAATCAGGCCGGCCCGCTCCAACACCTTCAGATGTTTGGAGATCGCCGGCTGGCTAATCGCGAACGGCCCGGCCAGCTCCATCACCGACGCCTCACCCGAGGCGAGCCGGGCCAGGATCGCCCGCCGCGTGGGATCCGCGAGCGCCGCGAACGTCGCATCGAGGCGATCGGGGGTCAGCTGTTCATAACTCTTTGGTTGCATAACCGTACGGTAATATATGGTGACAACGAGTCGGTGTCAAGAAAATTCTTTCGCCGTGAGCAGGCCACCCGGCGCCGCACCCTGCCCCCCCCGGTACTTGGGGCCCGTCTCTCAGCGCATCGAGCGCGCACGGTTCGCAGCCGCCTCCTTCTCATGGTCGAGGTCACGCAGCGCCCGTCGTCAAGACCGATTTGCTGCGCAGAGAAAAGCGTTTCGGCCTCTGCGCTACCTCTGCGTGTCTGCGCTGACGTTCTCTAGCTAGAATGGAATTGAACCAATACCCAGTGTTGGCCGGATTGGACAGGCCAAACCGCAACGCCTAATATGCCGTGAGGTGCTTCCGTCTCTCGAAGGAGGAAATCATGGCAACACGCATAATCTCAGGTGTGGAGGAACTCAAGACCCTCGTCGGGCAGGAAGTCGGTGTGAGCGACTTGTTCGAGGTCACTCAACCGCACATCAACAACTTCGCAGATGCCACCGAAGACCATCAGTGGATTCACGTCAATCCTGAACGCGCCAGGACCGAATCGCCCTTCGGCGCCACCATAGCTCATGGATTTCTGACCCTTTCACTCGTGCCACACTTCGCCGCGCAGGCCGTGAAGGTCCAGGGCAATTTCAAGATGGGCATCAACTACGGATTGAACCGCTTGCGCTTCGTCTCTCCTGTGCCCGCCGGCTCAAGCATTCGCGCACGCTTTACCCTGCAAGCCGTGGAAGACGTACCCGGTGGATTCCAGATAACCTGGTCCGTTACCGTCGAAACCGAAGGCGGATCCAAGCCATCTCTTGTGGCCGAATGGTTGGTGCGTTACTATGCGTGACGGAGCGATGGCAACCCGATCAACACGCCCCTTATAGTGCCTCAATCCGCCTCCACCGAATCCGTCTGGGGAGTAAGACATGCCAAGGACATTCATCAGGGCCGCACTCGCGGTCGCCCTCACCCTGTTAGCATTTTCGGCGGGCGCTTACGCCCAGGACTCAGTCGCTCGAGAGGCGGAATGGCGAGCTTATAAGTTACCCACATCGAACTTCGTCCGCTACGTCGATCCATCAAAGACGATAATGTTCCGCGTGCCCGCGGGCTGGCAGCAGCAGGGCGCCGAACCGATATTCAAAGGCCCCGAGGAGACCCACCTTCAACTGGTCATTGAAAAGGTGCCGGACGGAATACCGCTCCAGGCACTGGTCGCGGGCGCGCTCCAGAACCTGCGCAATCTACCAGGGGGACCCGACTCGCTCAAGATCCGCCGCACTCAATTATCGGGCGTCGAAGCTCGCGAGATAGCGTTCGAACTCGCGGATGCAAGGGGAACGCTCAGCAGGCGCATTCTCTTGTGCGCGGTCGATGGCGCGAACGCCGTCACCCTGGTCTTCATCGCTCCTCTGGCGCGAGCCGCCGAACTGGAGCCTTACTTCAAAGCGGTAGCCCAGTCAGCGGTGATCTTCCGCAGCCACACGCCGATATTCAAGAACGATTTTCACTATGAGGACTTCGAGTCGCTTCGCAAGTCTGCGATCAAGGACTCTCCGGCTGCACGAATCGATGAAGTTCAATCGCTGGTTTCGGAACTCGATGGCGGCGACTCAGCTCTGCGCGCCAGGATGGTAACGCGTCTCGCTTCGATCTTCGCTGCGTCGCCTGACTCGGCGATCGACCTGGTATTGGAGCAGCGTCCGCTTGTGCGCGCGGCCACCATCGAAGCGATCGCCGCGAGCGGGAACAAATCGCTCGATCCATTCTTATTCATCGCGCTGTCAGACCCCGATAGCTACGTGGCCGCACGCGCAGCAATTGCGGTAGCGGCCCGGCCGGACGCGGTCCCACTGCTGCGTAGTGAGATAGGCTCGAGCAACTACACTATGCTTTTGCGAGCAGCGGCATTCCTTGATGAGAAGGCTCGCATTCAGATCGCGACTGAACTATTCAACGGGACGTACCTCAAGCCGCCACGTTTCGAGCTTCGGCCCCCGTTGATAAAAGGCAAACCCGCTCAAGCGCCTCCACCTCCTCCAATAGTAGTGCGTCCGCCCGGTCAGCAGCCACCAGGCGCAAAGAAACCCGTCGCGGGCCCCAAGGGCCCAAAAGAAGTGATGGAGGTACCTGGCGGTGTGCCAGGCGGAGTGGCCGGAGGAGTCTATCTCAGCAACCTGAGCGCCTTGATCAGCCCGAACAAGAAGGGCGGCGCCGATGAGGTATCCGAAAGCGGCGCGCTCAAGATGTCCAACGCAGCCTGGGAGAACTCTTATCAACTCTCGTTCGCCAAAGCCGGATGGGCGAGCCTGTTTTCGCGCTTCGAGGCAAAGAGTCTCGCCTCGCCGCGGGAGTTACTGCCGCGTTCAACGCTGGGCTACATCTTCGCCAGGCCCGATCTCGCCGCCCTTTGGCGCCAGTGGGGAAGTGCGTTTTTCGGCCCTGAAACCTCGAAGAACCTGGCGTCGGTCTGGGCGATGGATTTCGATAAGGAGATCGTTCCCGAGCTGGGGAACGAATTCGGCGCCGGATTCGAACCCTTTTTGACGCCCACCCACGAGCTTCGCTCGGACGATCCGACTGTGATTAAGCAGGCGCTCGAAATCGTGGGCGCCGACCGCGAGGCATGGAGCGTCGCGCGAAAGCTCTCGGACTGGACCTTCAAGAATCTGAAGTGGAAGAGGGTTGACAAGGCCTACGCAGCGCAGACGCTTGCGACTCGCGAAGCCGACTGCCTGGAGTTCAGCCAACTGTTCGTCGCGATGGCTCGCTCGCTCCGCCTGCCTGCTCGAATAGTGTCTGGCCTGGCCTACGGCGCCGGCTCCTTCGGCGGCCACGCGTGGGTCGAAGTGTGGGCGGGCGAGTGGGTTGAACTCGATCCGACGTGGGGCACCGACTTTGTCGACGCAACTCACATCAGAACGGCGTCCGGCGAGCTGATAAGCTACGCCGCGTTAAACCTCATCGAGGTGGAGGTGCTGGAAGCGCCCCGCGCGATACCGGATTTCCAGCGCAATGCAAAGTCGCTCGCCGAAAAGCTCTGCGAAGACTTGCCTACCGGCAGCCGGGGCGTTCTCTCATTAGCCCTCGACCCGGCGGCCCTGACCGACGAGCACATGGGCGCGGGAACCTGGTCGGGAATGACAGACCGCGAACGCGAGCAGATGTCGTCGGCGTATCTGAGATTCGTCGCCGTTTTGTCGGCCAGATTCAAGCCTCAGGGACAGTTCAGCTCGAAGCCGCGCCTGGTCGGCGTCACACAAAGCGAAGAGCGCGCCGACGCCCTGTTGAATTTCAATTTTGAAGTCATGCGATTCAAGTTCGCGCACAGAGGCGAAGCCTGGACGTTAGTCGAGATTGTCTACTCGGACAGCGGCTACCGCGTTGTGAATGAGAGTCTCCAGCCTGTCATTCAAGCGATCCGTGCCCGGCGGAGCGGCAAGCCGACCGCCAATGTTTCAATGTCTGCTCAGACTCAAATCCTGCTTGCTCTTGAAGACGATGATGCCTCGGACGAACGAATAATGGAGACTCTTCGAGTCGCGGACGAAGCCTTGAAGGAGGATCCGAAGAACCAGACGCTGCGACATCTGAAGGCGATGTGTCTGAGCAGCGTCAGCGAAGATGCGAAGAAGAGCGACGAGGCGGTAGCGATATGGAAGCAACTCAGCGAAGAAGACCCCCCATTTGCTCCGGCGCTCCTCAGTCTCGCAGCCCATTACCAGATTGGAGACAACAAGGACTCGACGCGAGCTGTCGAGTTGCTTCAGCGCTACGCCGCGCTCCTGCCGGATGATCCGACCCCGCACTCGTCGCTTGCGGACCTGTACGAAAGCGAGGGATATCTTCCGCGAGCAGAAGCTGAGCGGCGCGCCGAGATCGAACGCGACCCTCTCTATCCGGATCATTACACCGATCTGGCGGAGTTGCTTGCGGTGCAGAAGCGCTATGATGACGCTTGCGCGGCTATAGATGAGGGCGCCAAACATGGAAAGACGGCGGATGAACTCTTCGCGAGCTTGTTCCACAATCTCTACGACAACGATCGGGAGACTGTAGCCGAAGAGCTCGGCGCAGCCAGGCCCGAGCGGCTGAACCGGAACGCCGATGCGCTCATAACTCTGGCGCAAATACGCATCGACAAGGGAAGCGCGCGTGAATCCTTACCCCTTCTCAAGAGCGCGGTCGGACTCGCTCCGAAAAATGGTGAGGCTCTCGACACGATGGCCGAAGCTTATCGCAAGCTCGCCAACTGGCAATCGGCTCTTGCCCAAGCCGATGCCGCGATCAAGATCAATGCCGAAGACGCAACGGCGCATTACCACCGCGCTTGCGCGCTTGCGCGGCTCGGGAGAAAGACCGCGGCGCTCGCCGCGCTCAAGCGAGCCATCGAGATCGATAGCGAGATGGTTGACACCGTGGAAGACGAGGAAGACCTGAAGCCGCTGGCACAAATGCCGGAATTCAAGAAACTCGTTGCGACCAAGCCGGAGAAGTGAAGCCAGGTCAGTTGTCAGTTGTCAGTTGTCATTCGGGCGTCAGCGCGTGGTAGCTCGCTTCGCTTTTGACCTGGCGAAGGAGGCTTCGGCCGTCGGGACACTTCGTGTTCATTCGTGTAATTCGTGGCCATCCACTTATGTCGACCGAGAATGAGCAGCTTCCAACCTATCGAGTCCGCGCGCGCAACACGTCCGCCGACTCCGAAAATAAGATCCATGATGACACGGTCGCCGCAAGCTATGGCTTTCGCGGAGGGCTGGTGCCCGGGGTGACGGTCTACGGTTACATGACCGTTCCGATCGTCGCTCGTTTCCGGCACGACTGGCTCGATCGCGGGTCTATGCAGGTCAAGTTTCACCAGCCGTTCTACGAAGGCGAAGAGGTCGCCGTCCTCGCTGAAGTCGACAGTGACTCCCAGCCTCTTAAGATCACGGTCCTCGCCCGGCGCGAGGACGGAACGGTATGCGCTACGGGTCTGGCGACGGTGAACGATAGTTCGCGGTGGCTGGGTGAGCCACGCCGGGAGGATTATCCGCTCGCGGATCTTCCCGTATATGAAGCGAGACCGCCGGCCTCGCGTGAAACGTGCATTCCCGGGAAGGCTCTTGGAACTCTCAAAGAGAGAATCGATTTGAGAGACGCCGAATCAGGTTTCCTGCAACGAATTGATGAGCGTCTCGATCTCTACTATGGCGGGAATGCAGTGGCGCATCCGGCGATGTTGCTTGCGATGGCAAATCACAGCTTGATGCACAACTTCGAACTGGGACCCTGGATCCACACCTCTAGCGACCTTATCAACTTGAGCGTGGCGCGGGACGGCGAAGAGATTTCAGTGAGAGGCCGTGTGGCGGATTGCTACGAACGTAAGGGCCATGAGTTCGTCGTCCTGAATCTGTTGTTGGTTGCAAACGGAGGGCGCGTGGTTCAACAAGTACGCCACACGGCGATCTACAGGCCACGGGTGAAATCCGTGTCGCAAGAGGATGCGAACAGCTAAGCGTTTGCGCGGCAACGCGCTCCATACACGAGAAGCGAATGGGGGAGAGATCATGAAGCACATCTTGAGAGCGTTCTTAGGGACGACCCTGATCTTGGGATTGGCAGTTGGCGTCTGCCCCAGAACCCTGTTTCAGCAGACTCAACAGGAACGTCACGTTGCATGGGTACAACGATCTCTCACGAGAATGCAGACCGTCAAAAGAGGTATGACGCGTGCAGACCTGCTCAAGGTATTCACGACTGAAGGCGGACTATCAACCGGGCTACAGCGCACCTACGTGTACCGCGAGTGTCCTCTCTTCAAGGTGGATGTCGAGTTCACACCGGTTGGGAGGCCCGCACGAGACCTCGAGGGGCGAGTTACACTCACTGAGGATGATCAAGATGTGATTAGAGTCATCAGCAAACCCTATCTTGCACAGACGGTGGCGGATTAGCTTCGGACATCTCTTGGGGACAGGATTCAGAATCTACCTGCTGGAAAAGTATCAACACAAGGGCATTGGCCGCGAGTTGACAAGGGCAGTGGTCAAGAGATTATTGCAAGAAGGAGGGGTCATCGCCTTGAACGACTTGGATCAATCAGAGATTCTTGAATCCTTCCTTGGTGACCACGTCAAAGTGCTCGTCGGGAATATAACCGCCCAACACGTCGACGCAATCGTGAATGCGGCCAACTCGACCCTTCTTGGCGGCGGCGGGGTTGACGGCGCAATCCACAAAGCCGGTGGTCCCTCAATCCTCGAAGCCTGTCGCGAAATCCGCCGGACCCGCTTTCCCGAAGGACTGCCTACCGGCGAAGCCGTCATCACCACCGCCGGCGATCTCCCGGCACTCTACGTCATACATACGGTGGGCCCAATCAAAGGCAGGTGGGGAGACCGCGATGCGGAGATGTTGGCCAACTGCTACATAAACTCGCTGGCGCTCGCCGTTCAGCACAATCTCCGATCGATAGCGTTTCCCTCTATTTCTACGGGAGCCTTCGGCTATCCGCGCGAAGAGGCAGCGGCAGTTTCATCGGAAGCCATCGCGGAGTTCATGGCGGCAGATCGGCAACTGGAAGAGCTGAGGCTGGTCTTTTTTTCGCAGGGTGACGCAAAGGTATTTCTGGAGAATCACGGATTCAAGTGAATGACAGGATCGAGAAAGATACAGTTTCGTCGCCCGGTATTTATACGTCTCGGCTCACGTGCTACTTACTTCCTATCTGCGGCGCTCGAAGTAGCTGCTTGCTTCCACAAATCTGGATAGTCCGTAAATCCTCCGTCGATCCCGAATCCGACAAAGCGTCGAATGTCCGCCAGGATGTTCTCACGCAGCGACGAACCATTTGATTGAACCTCGTCGAGTGGCCGCCGCAACGCCGCAGTCGTCGAACCGCGAAACGTATACGGATGAATCAACAATCCGGCTTCGTGAAGGATCGCCACCTCGGCGGCCGTTCTAATCATCTGCTTGCTCGGCCCGACGCCGCGCGCGTAACCGGAAATCTCTTTCGCGAGCTCAGTAGTGATCTTGCTCGAGTCTTCCTCCCGCCCGGGATCTTCCATGGGCAGAAGCTGGATTCGCGCGTACTGCGGCGCTACCGATCGCATTCGCAGCAGACCCGATTTCCAGAATGACTGGATGAGAATCCGTTCGCGTTTGCCCGGGCGGTCGAACCCCTTGGTCTTGAGAACGGCCGCGAGCTTCGCCGCTACGTCATGACCGAGCGATGTGTAGAAGGCGTAATGCTTCACTTCGATGTAGAGCCCCG
>JBGPFL010000029.1:0-14276 GCA_041483295.1 Blastocatellia bacterium
GACCTCG
Source organism: Blastocatellia bacterium (assembly GCA_041483295.1). GTDB lineage: Bacteria > Acidobacteriota > Blastocatellia > UBA7656 > UBA7656 > DASYSA01. Next base: position 8 of record JBGPFL010000029.1, read on the forward strand.
CTTACCACATCGCCGTGGGTTCGAGCATGCAGATCGCTCTGTTCGTCGCTCCGTTGTTGGTCTTCTTGAGCTATGCGATGGGCCGGCCGATGAATCTTCTTTTCACCAGCTTCGAAGTCATCACGGTCGGGCTGGGCGTTCTGGTAGTTTGTCTGGTTGCTGTAGACGGCGAGTCAAACTGGATGGAAGGCGTGCTCCTGCTGGCAGTCTATCTGATCTTCGCCATGGCGTTCTTCTTCATGCCCGCTAACACGCCTGTTCTTCAGATAGGAATCATCCCATTCTCGAGCTGGTAGCTGCATCAGGTGGAGGCCAGGACGGGAACTTCCTGTCTCCGCAGCACAATCAGCGTCCACGCAGTGATCAGTCCGAACAGCGCACTCAAGATAAGCAAACCGTCGATGCCCGCCCAGCTTGCGAACTTGCCTCCCAGAGAGATTCCTACGAGCTGGCCGATTCCGAGGAAGACTGCGTACAAGCCCATAATCGAGCCGCGGTCGGCCGTCTGCCCCTCCGTCACATCCGCCAGGTAAGTCAACGCTGCGGGAGTGAAGCCGCTCAGCACCAACAGTCCAACCCCCAGCCCGCCCAGGAGCGGTTGATACAGCGGGTTGGAGAACGACGCAAGGTGATTCAATCCATAAATCGCCAGCAGAGTAGCGAAGAGCCCTCCGGTTGCGATCATCATCATGGTCGTCCTGCGATAGCGGCCGAGAATGAAACTCCACGCGAGCACTCCGATCGCGATGAGCACGTACAGGATAAAAAAGACATGGCCGACCTTAGCTTCGGATATGTTCCCTGTCAGCAACTGCCGCGCAAACTGGTCCTTGCCTGTCATCAACCCTACACTGTGGTTAACCCAGAGACCTATGATCGAGTTGATCGCAAGCCATGCGGGCACAAACTGCCAAACGTTGCGCGATCGAAGAATCGTCCTATAGTGCTGCAATAAGCTTGAGATCATCTGGACCAGTTGCCGATGAGCCGTTGCCAGAGAGGCTGAGTCGCCTGCCTGCTCTTTCAGGCCGCGCAGTCCCCAGGCGAACACGGCCAGACTCACCAGGTACACCAGCGCATTCAGGCTGAATGCAGGGCAGGTCAAGTGCACTCCGGCAACGTCCGCCTCTTGTCGCCCGAAGGCCCTGAACAGGCTGCCCGCTACCTCGGCTCCAATGGCTATGCCGGCGAACAGCGTTATCTCGAACAACCCGACTATCCGGGCCCGCAGCCTCGGTCGCCCGGAGGTCACCTCGGAGATGTAGCCCAGAGTCGCCGGAATTGAACTCGCCGTCGACAAACCCGCCAGCAGTCTCGTTATGACCAGCAGCCAGATCGCAGTTGTCATCGATGTTATCTGGACTGCGATCGCGCCGAACACCGGGCCGAGGATGATGAACACCTTCCTCCCGTAACGATCACTGAGCGCACCAAGCACGAGCGAACCGAGCAGCTCGGTCACGAAGAAGGAGGCGGTAATGAATCCCCGCGCAGTGTAGGAGATGTTGAAGTAGTTACGGTCTATGTGGGCCAGATAAAACTGCAACATCTGGCCCATTGTCTGCGAGGCTATCCTCAGGATCAGACTTCCGATGAGCACCGCAAGCAGCGAGCGAAAAAGCAATCCCGAGATCCGGCGGCGGACCAGCCACGACCCGAGGCCCGGTCCGGCAGGTTCGGAAGGCGCTTCGCTCTCATCTGAAAGCACCTGGACTCCGAGGTCCGGTTTGGCAATGTCTTCGCGACTGGCGTCCGGACTTTCAGGCGTGATCTGAGTGAGAGACATCGAGGTTCTACGGAGGCGTTTTACAATTCACCAGCTGGTTCGGAGCATTAACTGTCACCGTGGGACAAAACGTTTCAGGTTTCGGGTTTCGGGTTTCGGGTTCGGCGTTTGCGTTTGTCGTTTCCAGTTTAGGTTCGTGCTGTCGATTTCGGAGAAGACGACCGAACTTCAATCCTAGAACGCGAAACGCGAAACGCGAAACGAACTCATGCTCTATCCAGAGTCACCGAGTCGCCGACGCCGGCGTGCGACGGAACGATGTACCGGAATACCTCTCGCTGATAGAGGGCAGCCACAAGCCAGCACCAGGAGAATATCCACAACAAGTATTGCTCGGCGAACTGAGCTTCGGACCTCCAGTTTTTGAGCAACAACGCCAACACCAGAAAGGACGCGGCGCGTGCGATGCCCGCGACCACGACCGTGTTCCATACCTTCGCCACCGCCCCGCCACCCATCTGCAGCACATAGCGGCGCACCACGACACAGAACGTACCGATGATCGCTCCCACGAAGACCGCGACCAGCCGGTAAGTCAGGATGTAATTGTCGGTGGTGATGATTCCTCCCAGGCTAAGATTGCTACGATAGTAATAAGTCGCAACAGGAATCGCCCATAGGAACGCGATGTAGCCGTAATCGCGGCCCATTAACTCGAACTTGAGCCCCGTGCTCTTGTAGGCGCGAACAGTGGTGACTAGGGCGGCTATGAACAGCAGATCGCCAATCGTGTACAGATAGCGCAACACGACCACGTAAAAGAAGCTGGCGGACGAACCGCCGTCCACATACGTGGGAATGAAACCGAACGTCAGCGTAATCAACCGCAGCTCGCCCGCAAGCCTCACGACGAAGAATGCAACTATGAGCGTCCAGGTCAAGTGCCCCCTGTCAGACGGGGAAAATAGCTTTCGTACAGCAGCGGCCTGGACGAGGGCTACGATTTCGACGACGACCGTAAGGCCGAACAGCACCTTCGACACAGCGCTGCCGCCCTCCGCGCCCTTAACCATCATTACCACGGCAAAGATTGCCGGGGCAATCAGGAGCGAGGAAACAAGAACCAAAATCGTGGTTTTCGGTTTCATTTTTTATTAGCCCCTTGACCCAACTCCGCCAGCTCTTGAGCGAGCCGGGCCGCGCCGGCAGAACCCAACCAAACGGCAAGCATCGGCTTCATGGCGTTCGCGAGGTCCGAGAGATGGCTCGGCCCTATCTCCTCAATGGGCATGCGCATCCTCGCACAGTAATGTTTCAATAGATTGTTGGCGGTCGCCTCCCCCAGCATTGGCGTGAGGTACTGCACTATCTGTTCGTGCATTTTTTCCACTTGCGGTTTTCCCCCGCGCATAATAGACGGCTATGGAAGCAGTCCGCCGTGCGATTCCTTCAGCCTCTCATGTTCGGGGACTCAGGAGCCTGCGCTTTTACCCATGTTCGAACCAGCACAATATACCACGCTTAGCGAGGCAAACAGAGAGATTTCTTCCTGGGTCCGCCACTGAGCCATGAGTCAGCCTCATGTGCTCCTGGCGGTGTACTACACGGCAACTAACCGGTTTATGGAGAGGATGCGCGGGAACGAGCAGGATTCAACACACGCCGTGATCTTGCGCCGCGCCGACTGAGCGAGGACGTTCGACCTGGTTGCGCAATCGTTCAAGTTCGAGACGGAGACTCTCCTCCCCCCTCGCCATTGCCCAGCGGTGGTTGGCTGCGAATACCGGCTTGAGCAGGAACGAAAGCGCCTTGAGCAGCGGCTTGTCGGCGCGGATCTTCCAATCGTAGGTCACGTTCACCCATTCTCCCTCTTGCTCAAAAGTCCAGACGCCCCGGCCCTTGAAGTCGCCCCAGGCCTCGAGTGTATAGCCGTGCGGATAACGAGACTCGGTAACTCGAAATTGCCATCGCAACGTGTAAGGCAGCCAACCCCTGGTGTGGAGCGTTACCACCTTGCCGATGCCGTCCTGGTCACCTGAACCGAGTTCCTGCACGTCAAGATAGACCGAAGGCCACCAACGAGGAAGATCCCGAGCGTTCTTGAGCACATCGGCTACTTCATTGATCGTGCCTTCGATTCGCCAGTGCGTTATGAAGTGGTAGTCGTCGTTCGACATGGTTTACTCATCCGTAATACGCCGTCAGGTGAGGAGGCGGATTCTTTGAGGCTGTGATATCGGTGGAGCCTGATCGGCAAACTCGGGCGGCGTGGCAACCTACACGGACGATCCAGGTCGCCCTTCTTTCAGGGCCTCTCAGTGGCCGGTGAAATACCGTTCGGTTGAGAACTTCTCCTTGAAATAGCGTTGTTGCCATTTCGACCGGCCCAGGTCTGCCAGCATCGCCTCCGCCGCGCCGACCGCGTAGAACGCGACTCGCTGCTGTTGGCCCAGGGAGATAGTTCGCAGATGTGATTCGATTCTCCTCAGTATCGAATCGGCAACCTCCTTGAACGGGGTGAAGTCCCGCATCGATCTGAATGCCTCGGTTGGCGCGTATTGGGAGGCCGCCAGTTGGGCAATCCGATGCTCCGTGTAACGAGCTGCGCCCTCTTGCCAGAGTTGAAAAGAGTAGTACTTGTAGTCGTCCGGCGCCAATCTACCGACGAAGCTCTTTCGACTCTCGATGTAAGCAGAAAGCTTCTTTGGAAACTGCCTCGTTCCGCGGGAGTCGAGCGCCTCCGCGAGCGCTCGGCAAAGCGTGCTGAAAGCGCTTCCGACTTCAGGGTCCTTATAGGGAAAGGGAAAGTCAAGCATCCACTTTCCGGTCTCGTCTCCGCGCGCGAGACCCAAACCGGCAACCTGCGAATAGTAGCCAGGCTGCGAATAATGAAGCTGATGAAAATGTTCGTGCAGAAGTGTGATGACCCACGGAGTTGAACCCTTCGCGTCAGTATTCTCAGCCTGACCGATGATGATGGTCGCAACCCCGTTCAAGGGGAAGCTGGCAAGCAGCTCCATCTGAAAAACGCGCTTGCGAACATAGACCTCGCTCGCGAGCAGCGGGTCGGTCCCGAGACGCTTGAAGTCGGCCGGGGGGTTCGGATGGCGCACCAGGAATTCATACTCGGGAGTGATTAGCGCGACCGCAAATGGGGCCTTACTCCAACCGCTCCACACCCGATTACCGAGCCGCTCCGCGATTCGAAAAGCTTCGGCTAGTCGAATTCGATCAGTATCTGGTATCCGCCGGGGCTCCTGCCTCGCCGCGGCAAATGAGGGGCAAAGGACGAGCAACACCAAGCCAGCCCTCAAAACGCAAAACTGCGACGCTGATCTTCTTGCTTTCGTGAAGACCTCCTCAGGCAGAATCAACTCGCCGCGTTCATCTGGTGTTCGCGGACAAACTCTTCGAGCGCTTCGCGCCAATGGCGAAGCGGCCGTAGCCCCAGTTTATCAGAGACAAGGCAACGCATCGGCGTGTTGCGCGGCCGGGGCGCGAGTTGTCTCAGCCCTTCACGAGTGACAGGTTCGATAGGGGTGTCGCCCAGTTGCGCAAGATCGAGGGCGAGCCTGGCAAAATCAAACCAGTTGGTCGGGCCGGTGTTTGTGACGTGATAGAGGCCGTGCGCACCCAGGTTGACTACCTCCTCTATCCGAGCGGCCAGATCGGGAGCGTAGGTTGGAATCGAGGTCTGATCGGTCACCGCCCGTATGCGCGCCCCGTTGCGGGCAAGCAGGATGACCCGGCTGCCGAAGTTCTTGCCACCCGGCCCAAATATCCACGAAGTGCGGACGATGTAAAAGCGCCTGGCCTCATCGCGCACCGCCACCTCACCCGCGAGCTTCGTTTGCGCGTAGACACTCAAGGGATTGGTCTCGTCCTCTTGCGTATAGATCCCTTCCTTCAAACCATCGAAGACGTAATCGGTGCTGATGTGAACGAGGTCCGCCTCGTATTTGTTGCACTGTTGCGCGAGCAGCCGAGGGCCTTCCTCGTTCACGGCGTATGCCCAGGATGGCTCGCGTTCACACCGGTCTACGTCCGTGGTAGCGGCGCAATTGATTACCAGTTGAGGTTGGGATTCGACGAACCTCTCTCGGACATCTTCTGGATTGCTTATATCGAGGCTCGCGCGAGGGAATGCGAATACGAGCCAGCCGGCAGCCTCAAGCCGCGCGGCCATAAAGCGACCCAGCAGGCCCGTTGCGCCGGTAATCAAGGTCCGCTTCGAAGCCTTAGAATCCTCGTGATTTTGACCTGTACTTTGAACCATAGTGGATTATCCGGTTGTCCGGGCGCCGCGGTGAGAGGCGGTTGCCGAAGGTCGAGCAAATGAACTCGGCGCCGTCGGTTATGAAGAGCCTCATTCAAATCTCCCCGGGGCTCAGAATGAAGACGAGAGATTGTAGTCGCCGGCCGGGACTCTTATCAACTGTCGTCGGGTCTGCGCCCTGCCGGTTGGGGCTACTTGCCTCTTCCGGCTTTTCGGCCGTGCCCTTGCGGGAGGCCCATATTTTTGATTGAATGGCGTTTGCTTGGTGTGGTATATTGCGACACCTTGCATTTGTATTTCGCACGAATCGGCATTTTCCAGGGGAAGTCCAGTTTTGGTTTAGGCTTGGGCGCAGCAGCGCTTTTTCCGGACTAAGCATGGACGCTGATCGCAGAGCACGGAGAGACCAGTAGTAGCTCCTCCTCTCTGTCGGGTTGTTTACCACAGCGGTTAGTGGGAGACCTCGGGCGTCAGCAGCAGCAACGTTAGTCCGCTTCGTTCACTCGCAATAGGTCGCCGCAGGGGCGATGGATCAAAGCAAAACGAGGAGGCTCGAAAATGAAGAGGGTTTTAGTATCGGTCTTGATGATGGCGCTCACAATGGCAGCAGTGATGATGTCAACGATGCGCACTGTGAAGGCTGAAACGATAGTCTTCACGGCTCAGATGCTGGCGGCCAACGAAGGCGCGGCAGGGGTTTCAGTGAATCCCACCGAAGCGGGTTGCAGCGGTCAGGGAATCTTCACACTCGACACAACCGTCAGCGGAGGGGTGATAACGGCGGCTACGGCCAGGTTCGACGCAGTTCTAAGCGGTCTGGCAGCCAATTCGGTTGTGATCCTCACCCATATTCACGAAGGCGCAATTGGCGTATCGGGACCGGTGAGGATCGACTCGGGAATAACCTCGGCCGCCCCGATTCCGGCTGCGGGCGGCGCCGTCACCTTCAGCCGTAGCGGCATCACCGTGACCCCGGCGCAAGCTCAAGCGGTCATCAACAATCCCGGGGGCTTCTACTTCAACAGCCATACGGCCCTCAGCGGGGGCGGCGTAGCCAGAGGAAATCTAGTCCGGCTCCAGCAGGGTACAGGTCTAGCGGCTCCGACTCTGTCGGAATGGGGCGCGATACTGATGACCCTGCTGTTCGTGGCGGTTGGCGTCTTCTTCCTCGTCGGGCGCACGCGCATGGCCGGAGCAGTTGCTGGCGGAAGCTCGGTTGTAGTTGGAAGCTCGATCAAGTCGGTAGACCGAAGACTGCTGGCCAAGGTTGCGCTCTACGTCGAAGTCGTAGTTGCATTGGCTTTGATTGCGCTTCGGGCCGGGCTGGTGGATGTAATGGGCGCGCTCACATCCGGGTTAGTGGCCGCATACATTATCCATCTGTTCATTCAGAGTGCGCGCCAACGCAGGGCTTGAAGCGGAGCACAGCGCCTCTGCTGCTTTTCCTGAAAACGTGCGCCGGCGGCGAAAACATTAGGATATTAATCCCTGACGAGTGACGGGTAGATAGCTGGCCCGTCACTCGTTGTTTCTTGCGAAGAACCCTTTGGGAAATGCGCCTCACGGGCAAAGCAACGCCGTTGGACTGCCGCTTGATCGGTTAAGGATGTTCCAGCATGGAGTTGACCACCCGAGTAGTCGCCTTCCTGGGCGCGAACCGCAAAGCCCTTCGCTTTCTCATTCTGTTCGGGTTGATCTTCGGAGTCAGCTACTTCGTGTTCGGCATAGCGCCGGGAGTCCGGAACGGCATCATCAAGCCTTACACCGAAGTGCTGGCCCGCGCAGTGGCCTCGGTCCTCAGGCTCTTCGGCGAGAGTGGTGCGACCACAACGGGCACTATCGTACATACCGAGCGGTTCGCTCTCAACATCGCGATGGGGTGTGATGGCGTCGAAGCGGTCGCCCTGTTCCTGGCCGGCGTGCTCGCGTTTCCAACGTCCTGGCGAGCGAAGCTGATCGGACTCGCTTTCGGCATACCTCTGATTCAGGTGATCAACCTGGCCCGGCTGGTGGGGCTTTACTACGCCGGCGTGTTGCTTCCGTCGGTCGTTGAAGAAGTGCACGTCTATGTCGCCCAAACCATTATCATCCTCCTCTCAACAGCCCTCCTTGTCTTCTGGCTCGAGCGCTTTGCAATTCGGCAACATCGGCCAGCATAGGTGGCTGCGACTGCTGCTTGTAACAGCCGGCGTTTATCTCGTGCTCTTGCCGCTTTGGTGGCAATCTCTCCCGGCGCTGGCGACGGTGGCCGCCGCCTGTGCCGACGCGTTGTATCACTTCTTCAATTCCAGAGTGTCTATTGTTTCTGACGGGAGCCAGATCAATGTCTTCGTCACCGCGAGCGAGCAGAGCGGCTTCGGCGGGCAGGTGCATTCCTCCGGTTTACGTCTGAGCACGATCACCTATGGGTTGCCGATGCTCATGGCGCTGGTCGTGTCTACGCGCGCGGATACGATCGTAGCAAAGCTCAGAGCTCTCGGACTGGGAGTTGCCGTAATGCTGCTTCTGACAGTCCCCGCGGTGATGGTGTGGGCGTCGGTCACCAACCTTCAGCTAAAAGACCGGATCGCGGCTGCGACTAACGGCATGAGCTCGGACCAGTCCACGTCCCTCTACTACGTCTTTCACGGGTACGCATTTTCCCAACCGGTCCTCGCGGCTGGAATCTGGATGGCGCTCATGATGTTGGGGCTCTTCAAACAGAAGCCGAAAGAACGGCAAGCGGCCGCCTCCTCCGCGACCGGCCGCAATGACCCCTGCCCATGCGGTAGTGGGAGAAAGTTCAAGCGCTGCTGCGGCAAGGCGTAAAGCCGGTCGATGCCCGACGATCTCGACTCTTGCGTAGAGCTTCCGTCCTTCACCGGTAAGAGGGAGAATGGCCGGCGCAGCGGGAACCGCGCCGGCCATTCTCATCTCAGGTCTTGCGACGGACTCACCGTCGACCCAATGCTAAGGCCGCGTAAAGGAGAACGGCTCAGACAACGTACCGTCCAGGTTACGTATTTGAAGCGTCACGGTCGCTCCATGATCGATGTTCTTGCCCGATTTTTTCGCGACCAACATCGTTGAAGGGTTCCCATCATCGTTGACCGTCTTCTTTTGCTTCGCGCCATCAAGCAGCAATACCGCGCCGATGTCGAAGTTCTTGCCGGTCACCACAAGCTTCTTGCCGCTAACGGCCGCGGAGTCGATTATCGGCGTTCCTGCTGACGGGGGATTGATCGTGACGGTCGCCGTATAGATCTGGTCACCTGTGTTGACGCCGTTGTTGTCGCCTTGATTTCCCGCCGCATACAGGGTGACGGGTCCCACGTTAGTCGAGGGAGCCACCCAGTTGAAGGTCCAGTGCGCCCCGCCAGTCTGTCCTGAAAAATTGCTCTCCAGGGTATGCTCGATGTACTGACGGCTGTTGCCTGGACCGTCGTTGTTAAGGACACCAAGTGCGCCAGGGTTCTGAAGTGCTCCAGCTTTTTCATTTCCCGAGGTCAAGGCCGTGAGCTGAAACCCCCATATTTTGCGAGAGGTATCGGCCGTGGTGTGCCTGACGGTTATCGAGATGGTCTGTCCAAGCGCATAAGTTGCAGGCGCTTCAATGGTGAACTGCCCGGTATTCGAGGGGCCGGTGTGACACGAAGTACAGGTAAGCTCGCCTGGCGCCCCGGTGACTCCCGCCGGCGGACCGGTGGAGTTAGCACGTACCGAGGTCAGGCGGTCACTGGTGAGTAAGAGTGTGGCGATCAAGGTAACGAAGATCGTTACGCAGACGATCTTCAGCCGATCTCTATTCATAGATCAATCCTCCGGATGCGGAATGGTTTCAAGAGGGACAAATTCCCCTATGGCAAACAAGAGAGACATGCACGGGGATGCAGCTATCTTTCGCCCCTGCCTGGGAGATAGCAGGTACGCCGCCTCAAACGGTTATTCTACAAGAAGGCCACTAAGCCAGAAAAGTTAATGTTGTGTGGTTCTGATGCCTGGCTCCGGTTGTTGTCACGATCGACCAAACACATTTTAGCCGTTCCGTTCTAGTACCGGCCCGCAAGGGGAACCTCGCAGGCGGATTGGGCAGAGTCGGCTATTCCAAACGCTCGCCCGAAAAAGATCCGTTGGACGTGTCGTACAAAGCGTGATTGCGTTCATTCGGCGTATCCCACATTACGATCACGGCCCCGCTCTTTATCTTCAAGCCTCCACCCTTGACATTCCCGAGCAGCACCAAAGATGCGCATTGGTCCCCAGGCGAGCAAGGCAGCTCGTAGGCAATAGAGACTTTCTTGCCTGCCTGGCGCCACACGCCACCTACAGTCCGGCCCTGTTCATCGATGATCGTCAAGCGTCCCTGTAGGCTGTCGCCGCGGGGAGTAACATCCACCGTGATCGGGAGGATTCGCGATCTGTCGCTGGTTGGGGACTCAGGAATCGTGATGGTCAATTGCCAGCGGCCCTGCAGCTTCTTACCGGCCAACGCGGAAGGGCTGATTACAAGCGCGCCGAGGAGGGCAACGAGGACCACCGCGACTCGAGTCGCCTTGCTAACTGACATCGGTTTCACCCTCATGGCATTCGGTTGCCTGTGAACGTCATCGGCCAGGTGTCGTAACCCGTCGGACGAGTCTCGTCCTTCTCATCCCAAAAGGCGGTCATGGTCCCTCGCACTCGGTCCTCGCGACTGAACTCGCCCCGCATGATAATCGAGCCGCAGGGCTGGCTCGCGTCTTCGCACCACAGCTGGAACGTCGCGCTGAAGCGGTTGCCGACAATCCGCCAAACGCCCAGTGGCTTCACGTCGGGGCCGGCATCCTCCCGATCAACCCGACCCGTGCGAAGGTCGCCGTCCTCCGAGAAGACCATATGTCGTTCGGGAAAACCGAGCGTATTGCCCATCCTCGACACGACTTCATTGTCGATGGGCGACGACAGGACTATCCAGGTGCCGCCCGCCAGTGTGAACTGAGTCTGCGCAGCCGCCTTTGGAGAGGATGTCATCGTTCCCGCGGCGAGAACTATGGCCGCGGCCAGCAAAAAGAGGATTGCTCTGTTGCTCATACATTCTCCTGAAGCCTGTTCTATAGAATACTGATTGCTCACTCATCGTCAAGTAAGTTGTTCGTTGCCTGTGGTCAGTTGCCCCTGGCCGTCAGGGTGTGCGAGCGAGGTTTGCGCTCAAGTAGTGCTAGCAACGGGCAACGGACCACTGACCACGGACAACTGACTAGACATCGCGCTTCGGGTTGTGCGCGAGTGTTTGATTGTAGAGAATACTCGCGGAATATGAGGGACCAATCAACGTTACTTGCCCGGTGGGCGCATCGAGCGGCGTTCTGTTCAGCAATCCTGGTGATGGTTTGTGCAGGATCTGCCTGCAGGCGCCAGCCTCCATCCCCGGAGCAACGCTATGAGTTAAAGGGCAAGGTCGCGAGCGTGGATAAGCGAGGTCGAACCGTGACCATCGCTCACGAAGCCATAGAGGGTTATATGGACGCGATGTCAATGCCATTCAAGCTGAAGGACGAATGGGCTTATGACGAGATGGCGGCAGGCGACCGCGTACAGGCGACCCTTGTCGTTTCCGGCGATCGCACCTGGCTTGAAGGTATCGTATTCGTTCGCGAGAGCCCGGACCCGGCGGCCGTAGCTTCGCCGAAGGGATCCGTCGAGCCGCGTCCGGGTGATGAGGTGCCGGACTTCACGCTTACTAACCAGGACGGCAAACGCATTCGGGTCGGCCAGTACCGCGGCCGCGCGCTCGTTCTCACGTTCATCTATACGCGCTGCCCGCTGCCTGACTACTGCCCGCTGATGACTCGACGCTTCAGTGAAATAATGGCAGTCCTCAAGGACAATCCGGCCCTCGCCGAGAAGACGCACCTGCTCAGCGTCAGCGTCGATCCCGACTACGACAAGCCGGCCGTGCTCCGCGAGTACGGCCGAGCCGGCGCCGGTCTCGACACCTTCGCTCATTGGGAGTTTGCGTCCGGCGGGACGGACGAAGTGAAGAAGGTCGCAACCTTCTTCGGAATGCAGTATTGGCAGGAGGGTGGCCAGATCATTCACTCTCTGCGCACCGCTGTGATCGGGCCCGACGGAAAGCTGGCCGCGCTGTATAGAGGCAGCGAGTGGAAAGCCGAGGAGATAATCAGCAACCTGCAGAGCTTGAATTTGAACTGATCGGGACAGAAAAAGTATGGGCGTAACTCTGAAGAAGAAAGCAGCGGCCACGGTGATCTTGATACTGTCGCTGAGCCTTACGCTATCCTGCAAGCACAGCCAGTCTCAGCAGTCAGTTGTCGGGGCGGTGCATCACGGGGTGGGGGTCGTCGAATCGATCGACAAAGAGATGGCAACGGTGCAGATCAACCACGAAGATATTAAAGATTACATGCCGGCGATGAGCATGCCATACCCGGTGAAGGACAGGTCGCTCCTCGACTCAGTGAGCCCAGGCGATCGGGTTGAGTTCTCGCTCGAGGGAACCTCGAAGGGCGATGTGGTGAGTGAGATAAAGCGAATCGAGACCGACAAGAAGCCGTAGCAGGGTCAGGGAAACAGGTGTCAGGTGCCAGGTGCCAGGCGCAAGATGTGGAGCCCGACCCGCAGCCGATCCCGGACTGATCCCTGACGCCTCGCACCTGCCGCAGGTCAGTTCGCCCTCGGCAGCGTCATAGTCCTCAAAGCTCGGCGCGAGCCGGAGATGCGTCATGGTTCGGAATCGCCCGAACATTCCAGGCCCGCCACGGACCGTCGCACTGACGGATACATTGAATAAGGCAGTCGCCGGTACCGAAGGAGGCGCATTGATGTTGGGTCGCGTTCTGAGTCTTCTATATGGTGCGGCCTCATATCTGATTTTCGCAGCGACGTTCCTGTACGGGATCGCCTTCGTGGGCGACTTACGTGCCGTAGCGCCGCGAACTATCGACTTGAATCCGCTCGGGAACGGAGAATCGCTCTGGCAAAGGATCACGATTGACGGGCTGCTTCTGGTTCTGTTCGGCATGCAGCATAGCGTGATGGCCCGACAATGGTTCAAGGAGAAGTGGACTCGCATTATTCCTGCGGCAGCCGAGCGCAGCACCTATGTCTTGGCCGCCAGCCTGAGTCTCATGCTGTTGTACTGGTACTGGCGCCCGATCGGAGGGGAAAGCGGCGTGTGGGAGATCCAAAACGCAACAGGCCGGATTCTGTTGATTGCGCTCTTCTGGGCCGGCTGGGGCATCGCACTTGTCTCGACTCTTCTAATAGATCACCTCGACCTGTTCGGGCTAAAGCAGGTCTACTGCTATGCGAGGCGCATTGACTACTCGCCGCCTGCATTCAGGAGCAGAGGGCTCTACAACTGGGTGCGACACCCCATCTACCTCGGAACTATCGTCGCGTACTGGAGCACGCCTCGGATGTCCGTCGGCCATCTTTTGTTTGCGATGACAACTACAGGCTACATTCTGTTGGCGATTCGGTTCGAGGAAAGGGATCTCATCCGGCATCACGGCAAAACGTACGCCAACTATCGCAAGCAAGTGTCAATGTTGACGCCGGTCCTAGGTGTCAGGTCCCAGGTGTCAGGTGCCAGGTCGGGAGGGGCCGGCGTGTCGGCGCCTGACGCGCAGCCGATCCCGGATACTGATCCCTCACACCTGACACCTCGCTCCTGACACCTGACACCTGTTTCATAGCGCCAGTATCCTGCGGATCTCGCTCTGATTCGCCGGCACTCGAATGGAGCGATTGGCGTAGGTACTCTCTATTTTGCGCTGCCCCAGTGTGAGCCTTCCGGAGTGATAATCGACCGTGTAACCGGCGTCCTTCATCAGATTGCCCGTCAACACGGCAACGACCGAATCGCTCGCCCCGATCGTCCCGGAAGCAGTTAGCCGTTTGATCCCAGCCAGCGTCGCCGCGGAGGCAGGTTCGCACCCGATTCCGTCCACTCCAATGATAGCCTTCGCGTCGGCTATCTCCTGCTCGCCCACGCTGGCGACGATTCCGCCGGTCCAGCGTAAGGCTCGCACCGCCTTTTTCCACGACACCGGACTACCGATTCTGATCGCCGTCGCAAGGGTGCTGGGTTCAGCTACCGGCGTCAGCGTCGAACTCTCAGACATGAACAGGTCGTAAAACGGAGCGGCGCCCTCCGCCTGGATCACCGCAAGCCGAGGCATCCTGGCGATGAAACCCAGGGCGTGGAGTTCGTTCAATGCCTTGCCGAACGCCGACGTGTTTCCGAGATTTCCGCCGGGCAGGACGATCCAATCCGGCGCCTCCCA
>JBGPFL010000030.1:0-14125 GCA_041483295.1 Blastocatellia bacterium
CCGGGCGGTACAGGCCGCCTACACATCCGAGTCCAGGCGGGTAGGCTTGCCGCTGGCCTCGGTCTGTTTGAACATTCTCCATCGCAACTATCTCAAGTCGGACCCGCTCGGCCAACGTTGGGTATCGGACGCTATTCCGATCGCGAAGAACCTTGGAGTCAAGGTCATCCTGTTGCCTTTCTTTGGCCGCGGGGCGCTGCAGACCCAGGCCGAGATGGACTACGTCGGAGACGCTTTGCGAGAGCTCGCTCCTGCGGCCGAAAAGTCGAAGATCATCCTGGGTCTCGAGGACACCATCTCGGCAAAAGACAATGTACGGATCATGGAGCGGGCGAAGTCGCGAGCCGTGTTGACCTATTACGACGTCGGCAACTCGACGAACAATGGCTTCAATGTTATAGAGGAGATTCGTTGGCTGGGGCGCGACCGTATTTGCGAAGTTCACCTCAAAGACAATCCGAACTTCATGGGCCAGGGCAAGATCGACTTCACCGCGGTTGTTGACGCGTTGGCCGACATCGGCTTCGATCAGTGGGCCGAGCTTGAAACGGACAGCCCTACGAAGTCAGTCGAGAACGATATGGCGGTCAACCTGAAGTTCATCCGCGGGGTAATTGCGAAGCGGAACTCCGCGAAGTAACGTTTCGCGTTTTACGTTTTACGTTTTGCGCTTTGATATTGGCCGGCCGTCCTTGGATGAGCACCGCGACTCAGCTGCAACGTAAAACGTAAAACGTAAAACGTTTTTAGAGATTGAGGCTCAACAGGGGATCGAGCATCAGGGGGCGAACCTTGTTGCGCCCGTCTGCCTTGGCCTGATACATCGCTTTGTCGGCCATCTCGATGAGATCTTCCTTGCTCCTGGCAGCGGTGGGGTAGGTTGCGACTCCGAGGCTTGCAGTTACCTGTCCGACCTTTGGTACTGGCGATGTGGCGATGGCCTCGCGGAGCCGTTCCGCAACCTCGAGGGCGTGTTCGCGGCCACACTGAGGCAGGATGACGACGAACTCTTCCCCCCCATAGCGGGCGCATACGTCCACATTGCGCACGCTGCTCAACATTATTTCGGCGACGTGACGGAGCGCCGCATCGCCTGAACGATGGCCGAACTTGTCGTTGATATTCTTGAGCTGATCGAGGTCCAGTAGTATGAGTGAGAGGTTGTGATTATTGCGGTCGGCGCGGTTGATCTCCCGTTCGAGGCTCTCCTGAAAGTGCCGGTGATTATACAGGCCGGTTAGTCCGTCGGTCATGGCTTGAGTCTGCACCTGAGCAAAGAGGCGGGCGTGTGAGATACCAATGGCGAGTTGATCCGAGACCGTCCTGACCATTAGCACCTCTTCGTCTTGCCAGTCACGGCCGGGAGTATCGTCCTCGACGGCGAGCACGCCGATTATTCCGTTGCGGTAAGTGATCGGAACTTCGAGCGGTCCGGGTATCTTCCAGGTGGAGGGACCGCTTTCGTGGCTGTGCTTATTGCCACGGCCGTTGGTGAGAGCGGAATCTTTGTGAGAGCCGGCATCGGGGTGGTTGAGGTGGTCCTTTTCGGGCCGTTCGTAGATATTTATGCTTTCGGGTTTGCTCGTCCCGTCCTTCCAGAGCGCAAGGGCGGCGCGATGGGCTTTCAGAGCGCGCCCTACTTCTCCAACCGCCGAATCCAACATTGGTTCAAGCTCCAGGGTGCTGGATATGGCCGATCCTATGCGATTGGTTGCCATCTCTAGTTCGTTCTGCCTCTGCATCAGCATCGTCAGCTTTGTCGTGAGTGACAATGCCAGCCTGAGCGACGGACTGTGCGCGGTCGAGGCGTCGAGCAGCGCCTCGAATTGCTTGCGTTCATCCGGCTTCTGCGCGCTTATGCGAGCCATCAGGTACTGGACCGCAGTGAAGGCGACGTTTGGCTCAAACGTCCATATCATCTCGAAGGTTGTCGGGTGGGCGGGCGAGTCGTTGGGGACGGCGTGGGAGGCAAGCAGCCCACAGAAACGCTGGTCCATGACGAGGATAAACGGACCCGGCTCTCTGTTGTTGTCGTCCACCTCTTGAAGGAGTGTCAGTTTAGAGGAAGGCTCCGGACTCCATTTCAGAGCGTCGCACCCCTCCTCCCACGATAGGAGATAGAGATGCCTGGCAGTAGCTGTGAGTCTGGCGAACCGCTCGAGTTCTTTGGATGGCTCCTTGCCATCCAGGCAGCGCCCTTGAATGACCAGAGCCGAGAGTTTGTTCTCGGTCACTACGTCTTCGAAGTACCGCACCAGCCGCAGTATCGTCTGCTGCGTGCACCTCACGGGCACGAACTCCTCGCCGTGCTGTGTCGTCAGTACATTATAGAGAGAATACATTGGATAATATGGTCTCTGGGGTGCACGGGGGAGATCACTAGTATGGGGACTGGCCGGTGTTACATTTTACACCGGGCTCGTTTACTGTCAATCGTTTTTCACGTACCGAGTGCCACTCCAATGGTCTATGGTTTGTGGTTTATGGTTTGCAGTTTAGCGGCTAGCTAGGGTGCCAGAGACCATAAACCGGAGACCATGAACCAGAGACCATAAACCAGAGACCATTAAACGCGAAACGACAAATTGAAACGTTACCGAGCGGCATTGCTTTTCAAACTCGCGATTCAAAATGCTATACTGCTGGGGCAACCGGGCTTAGGGCCATGGCATCACACGCGCGTGAAGTCATGGCCGGACGAAAAATAGATACGTCAAATAATGACCGTGACCGCTGAAAGAAGCCAGACTGTCTCGGACACCGAGTTGGCTCGTGCCGTTGCGGCTGGCGACTCAGAGGCGTTTGAAAAGCTCTACGAACAGCACCACAGGCGAGTGTATTCGCTCTGCTTGAGGATGCTGGGTGGCGTTCAACAAGCCGAAGACCTGACGCAAGAGGTTTTTCTGCAGGTGTTCCGTAAGATCGGCAGCTTCCGTGGAGATTCGGCATTCACCACCTGGCTTCACCGCTTGACCGTGAATCAGGTGCTTATGCACTTCCGCAAGCGCGGTGTCAAGCTGGAGCACACGACCGAAGAGGGCGATTTCAGCAGCGTAGTTGAAACGCCCCTGCAGAGTACCCGGCGGATCTCGATGGTTGATCGGATCGCTCTGGAAAGAGCAATATCGGAACTCCCGCCGGGGTACCGAACGGTCTTTGTGCTGCACGACGTGGAAGGCTACGAGCACGAGGAGATCGCAACGACGCTCGGAGTAACCGTAGGGACTTCGAAGTCGCAGCTCCACAAGGCACGAATGCGATTGCGCGAGCTGCTTGCGAAGTGATCAGCGCAGACTCGAGTTCTGCGCCGGAAGTTCAAAGTTGGGTGAGAAGTAATGTTTTGCAATCAATGCCAGGAACTGGTTTCAGACTACATTGACGGGGCGCTCGAACTCGGCGAACAGCTGCAGGTCGAGCGGCATTTGGCGGACTGCGAGGCCTGCAGGGCTGTACGCGACGACCTTCTGCAAATAGTGCACTTCAGCCGGCAGTTGCCGCTCCAGACCCCCTCTGGCGCGGTATGGGCCCGGATCAGATTTGAGGTTGCCTCCGAACAGCCCGCCTCGGTTTGGTATCGAACGGCCCGGCGACTCTCTACAATGAGGAGCCGCCACTTCGACGTGTCGATACCCCAGTTAGTTGCAAGCGCGGCCGCCCTTGTCATCGTCGCCTCCGTCACCGTGACCTTGTTGCGGCGACAGGTCCCTGCCGACTTAACGACGGGTGGCTCCTCGCTTCTGTCCATGCAGGATAGATCCCTCCTCTCCCACCGGGACATGGTGCAAATGGAGGAGAGAATCAATGAGCTGACAGAGACTGTCGAGCAGCGTAAGAGAACATGGGATCCGGAGCTTCGGGAGGCGTTTCAGCGAAATATGATCTACGTGGACCAGTCGCTGGCCGAATGCCGCCACGATCTCGCCGACAATCCGGCGGACGACGTATCCCAGGAACTGATGCTGGGTGTTTATCGCGAAAAGGTGCGCCTGCTTGCAAGTTTCTCCGAATTCTAAAGACCTGATCGACAATCGCGGGAATTTGGGTAGCGGTTAATTGATCCGATGACAAAGCGTCCCAGCCAACATGTTGTTCCCGCCCGATCTGTCCCAGTGTCTCTGTTATCTATGGTGCTCCTAATGCTCGGCGCAGTCGCTTATGCGTGCACGGACAGGTTTGAACGCATCTACACTCCTCAGGGTTCTGCTCACCTGACGATCAAGAATATGAACGGGGACATCAGGGTCAACGCATGGGACAGGAAGATCATAAACGTTCGAGCAATCACGCTGCCGCCCGCTAAAGTGGAAGACCGGGTAGATGGGAATGAGTTCACTATCTCGGTGAAACGCCACCTGCCGCCTGGCGCCGCCAGCTTCGACGTTTCGGTTCCGGCAAACACGTCGATTACGCTCAGTAACGTGATGGGGAAGATCGAGGTGAACGGCGTCACCGGAGACGTGACTGTTGACTCGATCGACGGGGACATCCGGCTGCAAGGCGTCCGTGCGGCATCGGTCGATGTCAAGGTCACGGCAGGCAACATATTCTTTGAGGGCGACCTCCGCGATGGAGGCTCCTGCAGCCTCCAATCGGTGAAGGGCGACATCGACGTGACGCTCCCGGCGGCCACTCCCTTTGATCTCAATGCCCGTTCGTTGAGCGGGGCCATTAATATCGGCGACTTCATCACGAATCTCATCGGCGGATCGAAGCTGAGGAAGAATGTCTCCGGCACACACCTGAAAGGCGGCGCGCGTTTGAGCTTGACCACTTTTAGCGGTCGAGTTCTGCTCCACAAGAAGTGAGAGAGTAGCCCGCTCCCTCCGGCAGCCATCAGACCAGACTGAAAACCGCAGCTATCAAGGCGCCTCCAACCGGCACTGAAGAATCGTCCACAATCCAAAGGCGAAACCACGAATTACAGGAATTGACACGAATCATTCGTGACATTCGTGAAATTCGTGGATGTCCCTTCTCTCTTACTGTACCCTGTCAACAGGAGTACCTTTAGGCGAGACTCCTTAGGAACATTTGCTGCACCCTGTCGTATCCTCCGGTGGCACACCGAGAACCCGTAGAAATTTTCTCCCATGCGTGGTATAAGAGTCATCTAATAAACGAGCAAGACAGGGTTAACCCTTGGGACAGCCAGTTCATAAGGGACCGTTGAATCTGTAGCAGTGGGGAAGGGAGACGTTTGAAAGCTACCAGGGCAGTTCGGAAGGGAGGTCCGCGGCCCAGCCAAAGGGCCGCTCTTAAGGGCCATGCGACGGAAACCAAGAGCCATTCGGCCGAACCGCCGTCCCCGACCCCTGTAGACAAGCCCGGAAGTCTCGAGTTGCTCAACGATCTGTCATTGTCCATGGCGGCGGAGCGAGCCAGCCTCGGCGCTCTGGTTCCTTTCCTCCACGAGCGAGTGGCATTCAAGATTCCCAGCGAGATCAAGTATATCGAGAGTGTTCTCGATTATCTGAATGAAAGGATGATTAAGCTGGGTATCGTCGACTCGGACGAGTCACTGATTCTTATGGCGCTCGACGAAGCGATAGTAAACGCGATCAAGCACGGCAACAGCGGCGATGCCCGAAAGGCGGTACACATTGTCGCCGAGCTCAGCGCCTGCGAGGCCTGCTTCACCGTCAGCGATGAGGGGCCAGGGTTCGCTCGAGAAAATGTGCCCGATCCGACCGACCCCTCGCGTCTTCTCGAGCCGAGCGGTCGAGGCCTCTTTCTGATCAGTCATATAATGGATGAAGTCTGTTACAACCAGTGCGGAAACGAGATCCGAATGGTCAAGCGCCCCGCACCGGCCCGCAACCCTGAAACCGAATCCACGAGCGAGAAATAACCCCCGTCAACATACCCCGAGTTGCCCCACATCAGGCTTCAGGTCCGACGAGACCACCTCCGCTTCGGGCGCTTCGGACCTTGCGCGGCTGATTCTCCGGCCTTGACCCCTCCGATTCGACTTCCATGGTGTGGGACTGCGGGTGTAAGAGGTCAAGCAGTGTAGAAGCCCTGACCCTATCTGAGATCTCTCCCTTCATCAACCTGCGGGCGCAGTGCTCGTCGTAGCCATGCTTGACCATGGTCGCACGCAGGGGGTGCTGAAGCTCCCTCGGCAACCCGGTCAGTGCATCGATAAGAGCAACCTCGAAGAACGCCTTATCCTCGCCCAACAGGCTTCCGACAAATGCTTCGTCCAGCTCTCCGCCGGCGCTCAGCCTCGCGACCTCGCGAAGTACGGCTTGCTGCCCTACTGGTCGGAGAACCTTTACCGAAGCAAGATTGGCGCTCCCTTGTTTACTCTTCTTTTTTGAAATCCTGAGATAGTAAAGAAGGATCAGGGCGCCGATCTCAATCAGCACCAGCGCGCCCAGTAGATACGCTATCCACAGGTTTGACCCGAGAGACTTCATTACGAAGCTTTCCTCATTTTCCAGATCATGCCTGCACGGGTAAGGAGCGTTTTAGAGCAAGAGATATTCCAGGCAGTCCCATCCTGATCCTGAAGCAAGTAAGTGGCTTAGATACGGGAAGGGTGTGGCAGTACGACGGTCCCGCGGCCGGCCGATCAAGCGCGGATCATGCGCGGGCCTGTTACTGAATGCCCCACGAACGGAAAGCCCTCTCTCACCAGCAGGACAACTTTGTGTGTTGAGTGGATCCCGGGTGCTGTTTGCTTCGCTCTGGCGGGCCGTCATCGTGGAAGTTCAGAGTCAACCTTGAGGTCGTCCCTTTTGCGCCGACAACCTGAATGCTGAACTCTGAACTCTTGCGTGGGGCTCACAGACGATACTTCACGGTCTGGCCTTAAACTTCTCGTATAGTTCCGTATGCCGGCTGGTCAATGGTATCTGCCGCCCGTTGATGAACAGATATTTCACCTGCGTGAGTATCTCGAGCGGGTCGCCATCCGTCACGATCAAGTTGGCGACCTTTCCCGTCTCGATCGAACCCACAAGATCGGCAACGCCGAATATCTCGGCCGGATTGATGGTCACGGCTTTGAGAGCCTCTTCCTTTGACAAACCGAACGCCGCCGCCATGCCCGCGTTATAAGGCAGGTCGCGGACATGAGCGGAGTCCTGAGTCTGAAACGCGATCTTCACGCCGGCCTTGGACAGCAGGGCGGCATTGCTGAAAGCCTGATCATAGGGGTCGTCCTCCCGGGTCGGCATGCGCAGGACAGCGCCGACTAACACCGGGATGTTTTTGGCCTTGAGTTGATCGGCGACTCGCCACGCTTCAGCGCCGCCCGACACGATCAGTTTGATCTTCATCTCGTCTGCGAAGGCGATTGCACCTTTGATATCCCGCTCGACGTTCGCGTTGACCACCACAGGCATCTGCCCGCGAACGACAGGCACGAGCGCTTCGAGCTTCAAGTCCAGGTCCCGCTTTGGCAAGCTCGCGTCTTTGGCGGCCGCGTCTCTTGCCTCGCCGTAGGCCTTTGCGTCGCGAAGTATCTTCTTGATCCCGTCGACCTGCCGCTCTTGTGCCCGACGCAGCTCGGTAATCGATCGGCGCGGCCCTCGACCGAACCCGGAGAACTCGAAAGAAGCACCCGCGCCGCCGGGCCAGTTGATGTGCATTGCGACTGGCGACTTGAGAATCATGTCTCGCGACACCCAGCCGTCGAGGTTGATCAGCGCGCTCTGGCCGGCGATCTGCCCGCCGCGGGGCGCAGTCAACACAGTCGTGATGCCGTTGACCCGAGTGACGCCCACGTGCGAGCTGTCTGCTTGAATGGCGACATCGACGTGGATGTTGGCATTGTTGTCGCCGGTCTCCGCTGTATCGACAGTTCCCGCAACCGACGATATCTCCATCAGGCCGAGTGTCGTTCCCGAATCGATCATCCCGGGATAAACAGACAGCCCCGATGCGTTGATGACCTTGGCGCCGGAGGGCACGGCGACATTCGCACCAACAGCCGTGATCTTGCCGTTCGAGATGACTACCGTGCCGTTCTCTATGACAGCTCCCTTTACAGGTACGATTCGAGCGTTACGGATCGCGTAGGTTTCCGGCCCCTGGGCCGAGGCGACCCGCGGCCACCATCCTCCGAACGCGCAGGCGCCGATGAGAAGTGCAATCGCAATGAGATCTCCTGTTCTCTTCATGTCTATCTCCTCATCTCTCGATCGGCTGGTGATCGGGATCGGTCTCGGTCTCACTTGGTGGTTGAGAGGGCCGTTCGCCGGGAACATCCGGAGGACGCTGCATCGAGGGCCGGTCGCCGCGCCTCTGCTCTCGCTCGCGCCTGATCAGATCTTCTTTCTCTTTCTTGAGCGCGTCGCGCCGTTCAAGGTCGGCTTTGCGATCGAAGTAGACCTCACCTTCGATAATGGTCATCTCAGGCACCGTATAGACCGAGAACGGGTGCTGGCTGAAGATCGCGAGGTCGGCGTCCTTGCCGACGTCGATCGACCCGGTCCGCTTATCTATGCCGAGCTGGATCGCGGGATTGAGCGTGACGGTCCTTAGCGCCGCTTCTTCGCTCATGCCGCCGTACTTCACCGCCTTGGCGGCTTCCAGATACAGCCGCCTGGCGCGCTCGTCTGAATCCGAGTTCATGGAGACGTTAACGCCTCGCGATGCCATCAGCGCTGCGTTGTAAGGGATGGCGTCGAACGCTTCCATCTTGTAAGACCAGAAGTCGGCAAATGTCGAAGCGTGAGTCTTGTGGGCGGCGATCTCCTTGGCGACCTTGTAACCTTCGAGCACGTGTTGAAGCGTCTGAACGTGGAAGCCCAGCTCGTCGCCGAGATTCAACAACATCACAATTTCGTCAGCGCGATAGCAATGCGAATGAATCATCCGCTTACCCTGCAGCACCTCAACCAACGCCTCGAGCATCAGGTCGCGCCTCGGCAGAATCGCGTTCTGGTCGCCGGCCTTCTTAGCCTCGTAGTCTTTCCATCCCTGCAGGTATTCTTTGGCGCGTATGAAGGCTTCTCGTATCGTCTCTTCGACTCCCATACGCGTAACGGGATAGCGGCGTGGCGTCGCCTGGGCTCCGCCCCGTTGCGCCTGAGCCGCCGACGACTGTTTCGGATTTTCACCAAGAGCGAACATGATCCCGGCGGGTGCATCCGGAATGAACCACTCCGTGACCGGTTTGCCAAGCTTAAGCTTGAGCACGGCATTCTGTCCGCCGATCGAGTTGGCCGAGCCGTGGAGGATGTTAACCGTGGTCAGCCCTCCCGCGAGCTCCCGATAGATATCCGGATCATAAGGATCGATCACATCTCGAATTCGAACCATCGCAGTCACCGAAAGCGACCCCTCATTCACGCCACCGTCTACCGCGGTGTGGGAGTGACAATCGATGATCCCCGGAATGACGTACTTACCCGTCGCGTCGATTATCCGAGCGTTAGGATCGCGAGCTTTCAGGTTGGTTCCGACTTCCGCGATCTTGCCGTCCCTGATCAGGATCGACCCGTTCTTGATCGTTCCGTGAGAAGCAGTGAGGATGGTCGCGTTTTGAATCAGCATTTCGCCCGACACGGCCATCGGCGCAGAACCGGCTGCGGGAGCCGATCCGGGTCCCTCTGGCATGCTTCGGCCAAAGGACGCAACAACCATCCATAGAGTCAAAAGCGCGGAGATTATCGCCTTCGTCTGTCTCATAAGTGTCTCCCAATCCGGTTTAGAGTACTCAGTACTATCTTGGTCTGCTGCCACTGAATTCCACCGAGCCCATTCCCGCTAACGTGAAGGTACCGCTGATGCTGTCACCCTCGATAGTGCCGAGCACGGTCGTATCCACGCTGTTGCCGTCTACGTTGATCGTCGCGGTGAATCTTATCTGGTTACCGGTGAGTGTGACGTTGGGCACGTTTACCTGGCCCATCGGTCCGGTCATCCCGCCTGATATTCTGTCACCGTCCCGCCTCAGCGTGAGCCTCACATTCATATCGCCATGCGGCGTATGAGCTACGAGGCTCCATTCCCCCGCCGGATCGACACCCGGGACGCCTCCCCTGCCCGATGGATTCCCACCACCCGGACCGAGTCTCTGCGACGGGGGCTCGGGCTTTTTCAACTCGATTTCGGCCCCGTCGATGAAGACGTGCCGGACCTTTGTGTCTTTCGCCAGGAGGTCACCGCTGGTCACAACCAGATTCGCGATCTTACCGGCTTCAATAGTGCCGAGTTGATCGCCGGCGCCTAAGATGTCGGCGGCATTCGCGGTAAGCGCCCGAAGCGCATCTTCCTTCGAGAGTCCGCTCTCAACCGCTTTCTGGACATTCGCGATGAAGTCCTGAGGTCGGAGCGAGCCCGACATAAAGGCGAACTTCACACCTGCCCTTGCGAGATTGGCGGCGGCCCTCGGCGCCTCGGCGCGTTCGCGAAGCACTCGCAGGGGCTCGTCCTCGTCGTCGGGCAGGTCGGCGCCCCGTTTCGGAAAATCGAGCGAGAGGATGACGGGAACATTCTTCGCCTTAAGGAGGTCCGCCACCCGGGCGCCGTCCATTCCGCCCGCGATGATGGGCTTGAGCTTGAACTCGTCGGCAATCATCAAGGCGCGGCGGATATCGCCATCGCTGTTGGCCAAGAACAGCACCGGAAGGTCTCCCTTCAATGCGAGCTGAAGCGCAGCCAGCTTCTTGTCGTACTCCGGCCGCGAGACCCCTCGCTTGACACGGGCGTAGCGTTCAACCTCGTCTCTATAGTGGGTCGCATCGTAGAACGACTGGCGTATGAAAGCTACCGTCCCCATCAGCGATCCGGGGTAGCCGCCGCCAAACCCGCCGCCGGAGCTGAACTGGACTGTGAGGGCGACGGGCGCCCGCACGACCATCTTTGAACCGTCATCGCCCGCAAGATTGATCAATGCGCCCTGGCCCGGAAAGATTCCCTGGCGCGAAGTCGTGAGCGCGGACGTGACGCCTGCTGAACGCGCGTCCTCGATGGCGGTCCCACCCGGTTTCACTTGATCGGCAGCGGAAGCCGACGGGTCACCGTGTGATTGTTCGGACGGCTGCGGTTGGCCGGCCGTGGGCTGCGCCGGGGCAGCTTGACCCTGGCGGCCACCCGCTCCCTGAGCCGGGACGGGACTCGCTAACCCGAGCGACGTACAGCCGTCTATCAATCCCGGATACACGGTCAGGCCCGCTCCGTCTATCACTCGAGCGTCTCCGGGAATGCGGGCGTTAGGTCCGACTTCGGTAATCAGGCCATCGCGAATTACGACCGTGCCTTTCTCGGCAGGCTTGCCCGTACCCGTAACAATCTGAGCGTCTTTGATCGCGTAAGCACCCCGGCTGTCGACGTGCGCGATTTGAACCTGAACCAGCATCGCAAGAACAATGATCCCCAGGAGAGACAAGGCGGCGCGGTACCCTGGCACCCGGCGAATAATCCACGCGACCGGCCTGCGATCCGGATGCGAACGCCTTACGTTTGCCATCCTGTTTGGCCTCCTACGATTTGACTGCCAGAAAATATGAGAAAGGTTAAACACTTTCGCCGGTAGGTGAGTCGTGCCCTCGGCGTCCACTGCTGCGCCGGGTAATCTATAGCAAGTTGGGCCATTTGTCACTAGTCATTTGTCACTGGTCCGTTGTCCGTTGGTGTCGTGTCTGGTTTCGGCCCATTTGCAAATGCGCGAATGACAACTGACCACTAACAACTGACCACTGACCACTGCTAAGTCAGGCGTGGCGGGAGCGGTGAGACCGACCCAGTATGTGCTGCTTCAAGAGCCTGAGGATATTCTCTCGCTCCTGTTCGGTAGGAGAATGCCGAAGTTGCTCG
Source organism: Blastocatellia bacterium (assembly GCA_041483295.1). GTDB lineage: Bacteria > Acidobacteriota > Blastocatellia > UBA7656 > UBA7656 > DASYSA01. Next base: position 11,770 of record JBGPFL010000030.1, read on the forward strand.
ACGAGATCGTCGATCTGGGTCGCGATCCCACCATCCGGATCGCCGGCCCTTGCGCCCATTTCCATTCTCGCGCTTTCGCGCTGTTCCCCGATGAGTCGTTCGAGTGTCTCCCAGAATCGCTCGAAATGGATCGGCTTCTCCAGACAGTAGTCCGCTCCGGCGCGCTGGGCATCATGCAGCATGTGTGGTGCGCACCCGCTGAGTACAACGATCGGGATCGAATTGATTGCCGGATCTCTTCGGACCCTGACGATGAGATCCAAACCGCTTTTGCCGGGCAGCATGAGGTCAGTAATGATCAGGTCCGGCCGCTTTGCGCGCGCAGCGGAGAAGGCCCGCTCCGCATCCGACGCCGTCGCCACAGAGTAGCCTTTCAGTTGCAAGATCTCGGCCAGCGGATGCTGGGTGTCGAAATCGTCCTCTACAACCAGGACGGTCTTCTTCATTCCTTACCTCGAGTCTGGCACTCCAGCGGTGGGCGGCGCAGTAACGAATTCCGGTGAGGCGACCTTCGCCTGGGACAAAGCGTTGGACAACCGGATGGTTCCTGATCAGCGTGTGTGGGTCTCTATAATAGTACCGACGGCCCCGGTATGCAATCGCGTTTTCAATCGGGTGCAATTAAAACTGGGACGAGGAAGCTGAAGGGGCTGACCACGAATTACCCGAATGATCACTAATAATTCGTGTAGATTCGTGGAATTCGTGTAATTCGTGGTCAGCCCTTCCGATCATATCGAACCTACGTACTCTTAATGAGACCCTTTTCAATCGTGCGCGTCAGGATTTTGCGCCTTCGCGGTGAACCAGGTCTCGGCCATCGTGTACAACTTGCTGAGTGTGATGATAGTCTTGCAGACGTTACTCAGAACCGCAGTAGTTCACTTTCCTTCGGAAAAAGGAGGATCGCTGTGGCAGGTCCGTTTGAAAAAGATTTTGGTTACCTCCTTCTCTTTCTGGACAGGATCGCGCAGGCCGCCGACTCCTTATCCAATCCGGCAGCGAGCAGAGAGCTAAGAGAACTCGTCTCGGGAGAGAAGACCCGTTGGATCCGCATTCGCGAGCTGCTCGAAAATGCCTCGAAGGTCACCGACCACACTCCCAGGGCATCCCCAACGCATGCAGCAGCAGATGCACCGGCCCCGTCTCCCCCGGCTGGTCGCCCTGCTCCACCGCAGTTCACCGTAGGCAGCCTGAAGAGTCGCGGCCGCTCATGAGAGAACGTTTGTCGTTCTTCGTTCCTCGTTTGTCGTTCGGTGAAGCTCGCACTTGACAACCCCGCATTATGACTTCCTCCTGGCGGAGCGCCGCAGACGACAAACGAAACGAGAAACGACAAACGAGGAACGACAAACGGCAAACTGGAGAGAGCTAACTTGGCAAGCACTGGCGGAGCCGCCTTTCGCGTGCGGCTGACTGACTACTTTGGTTTGGAGCGCAATATCATCGCGGCTTCAGCCGCAGCCTTCCTGCTTGGGATGGGAGAGGAGCTTTGGAAGAAGTTCCTTCCGAAATACCTCGAAGCGCTCGGCGCAAGCACGCTGGCGATCGGAGGCTTCGGCACGGCAAAGGACTTCTGCGACGCTGTGTCTCAGTATCCGGGCGGCTGGCTCGCCGATCAGCTCGGCCGCCGCCGCGCCTTTCTGATCTTCATCACGCTCGCATCGGTCGGTTACTTGATCTACTTGTTGAGTCCCTCGTGGCCGTTTGTCTTCGCAGGTCTCGCGTTTGCAATGGCGTGGCAGAGCATGGCCTCCCCTGCCATCTTCGCGGTGATTGGCGACTCGCTGCCCAAAGAGCGTCGGGCAATGGGATTTACTCTTCAGGCGTTGTTGAAGCGGGTGCCGATGGCCGCGGGGCCTCTGATTGGAGGCCTGCTGATTGCCTCCCTGGGAATCATCACGGGGGTGAGAACCGGCCTTGTGATCACGCTGGCGCTTGCAGTGATCGCTACGGTCATAGCGCGAACCATAAACATCGCCGCAATAGAGGGTGCCCGAACGAACATAAGAGGTGTCTGGCGATCTTTTCATCATGCCCTCAAGCGGTTGCTGATCTCGGACATCATCATCCGAACCTGCGAAGGACTTTCCGATTTCTTTACCGTTCTTTACGTGACAAACATCCGCGGCATAAGCGCAGCCCGTTACGGGGCGCTGGTGGCGATACAGATGGCAACCTCGATGCTGGTCTATCTGCCGGCCGCCAGGATCGGCGACCGCATCGGGCGCAAGCCTTTCGTGATCATGACATTCTCCTGCTTCGCGCTCTTTCCTGTAGCGGTGGTACTCGCGCGGGACTTTCCCTTGCTGGTCGTCGCATTCATCATCGGAGGCTTGAGAGAGATTGGCGAGCC
>JBGPFL010000031.1:0-13748 GCA_041483295.1 Blastocatellia bacterium
GGTGATCGAGCGAGGCCAGTATCTGGCGTTCGTTTCGAAAGCTACGCAGGATGAAGTCGCTGTCCATTCAGCGCTTGACTATCTTGATGGCCACTTGCTTCTAAAACTCATCGTAATCGCGCGCAGCGAGATAGACTGCGCCCATTCCGCCGAAGCCGATTTCCCGAATCACTTTGTAGGGTCCCAGCCGTCTTTGGCTAAGCTTCTCCTGCTCGTCTTCTGAAAGCGGAACGGTCACCGCATCGCCAAACCACCCGGTCTCGCTGTAGGCGGGAGTCTCGATGAATTCCCCGGAATCCAGGTCCGCGGCGAGCAAGGCTTCGACCTCGGCCCTGATTGCCTGGTCGCCGGCGCTGGCCTCATCCAGATAGGTCGCGCGAGCGCCAGGATCGAGATCAACAGACGCCTGGAACAGTTGTTCGATCTGCTGCCAGCGATTGGAGTCAGTCATGCATTACCTCTTCAGTCTATTGCGCCGCGCGGGCTGTCGGCGGGCGAACGCCTGAAAGCGATCAACAGGTACGGCCCTGCCCCTCTTTTTCGAAGGTGATCGCACGGCACGCGTGGCTCAGTTGGGGTTCATTCTATGCGTCGCGGTGTCGTCTGGTCAATTATCGCAGGCGCAAGATGCGTGATCCGTGATGCGTGATGCGTGATTCGTGAGTCGTATTCCAGTTTCACGCATCACGCATCACGCATCACTCTTCACGCATCACGCATCACGCATCACGCATCACGCATCACGAATCCATACCCAAATCTCGGTTACCTGCTGTGCCTCAGCAGACGCTGTAACTCTTTCTTCACGCGCTTGGACTTCCGGTCATGAGCCAGATTAGTGGTCTCCAGCGGATCGGTGTCGTAGTCATATAACTCTTGTGTCGCATCATCGTGTTCGATATAGCGATAGCGGCGGTCGCGAACAGCGCGGCTGACGCCTTCACTCTCCTTGTTGGTGGTGAAGGCCGCCACCTTCCAGGGACCCGTTGGAGAGTCCAGCAGCGGCGCGAAGCTTGTGCCCTCGACTCCGTCGGGAGCCGGAAGCCCGCATACCTCCGCCAGCGTCGGATAAAGGTCCACAAGCTCGACCAGCGCGATCGTGGACTGATTCCCCGGCGCGCCTGGTACAACGACGACCAGCGGCACCTTGGCCACGCCTTCCAGCAGGCTCTGCTTCTTGCCGAATCGATCGTGCTCGCCAACGTGGAGGCCGTGATCGCTGGTCAGGACAACCACCGTGTTGTCCATCAGGTTCAGCTTGCGAAGAGCCTGCAATACAACCCCAACTTGCGCATCGATGAACGAAATACAGGCGCGATAGGCCCTGATGATCTCTCTCTTCTGCTGATCCGTGAGTTCAGAGTTGCCTTCGCTTCCGGGCAGCACCATGCTATCGAGCGGATAGAGGTCGAAGTACTTCCTCGGGGCTACGAACGGCCGGTGAGGTTTCAGAAAACCGAGCGCGAGAAAGAAAGGCCGGCCTGCTTGCTGCTCGAGCATCTTCACAAACTGCCCCGCCGACTGGCCATCCGGCTCGTCAGCGTCATCATTGGGCGAGACCGCCCACGAAGGAGCGTTATGTCCAGGATTAGTCGTGTCATATTCCTGCTCGACTGCATCCCTGGCTATGTCCCACTGTATCACTCCACTCTTCTCAAACTCGGTGTGCTCGATCTTGCCCACCCGACCGGCAAAGTAGCCGTAGCGTCTGAAGTACTCGGGCAAAAACTCGACGCCTCGCAGATTGAGCCGCGGTGAGGTCATGTTGTCCAGGACTCCTGTGGTCTCCGGGCGTCTGCCGCTGAGGAACGATGTCCTCGAGGGGTTGCACAACGGGAACTGGCAATAGGCCCTGTCGAACCGTGTGCCTCTGCTCGCCAGTTCATCTATATTCGGAGTTATGACGGGCTTACCGAAGCAGCCAACGTCGGTATTGAGATCGTCAACGACTATCATCACGACGTTGTATCCGCGGGGCGATCGGTCTACTGCTCCACAGCCGACCACCAGCAGGGCGGCCATCGACAGGACTGTCACTGTTCTCAGCATCAGGAACTCCTGACTGATGTCCGGACGCACCTGTAGCTTTGCGCCGGGCGAGCCAGGCGCCGGCTCACTCACACCCGGACACACTTTCAGCCTCGCGCCGTCGGTCCGGCGCTAACGACAAACCTAGGTTTAGCGGAACGATGCTTCCCTGACCGCCGAGACGTCAGAAGTCAACTCGGACTCGACTCCTCAGAACGCTCGAGTCAGGCACGCGCAGTGGCCGCAGAGGCGGCTAATGGTTAGCCCCTGAAGAAACTTGTATGCGATAGTTACGCCTCTGAAAACCTGTTATTGAGAGAGGATCGGTCTCACGCAATGCCTCAAACCTGCCGGACAATATGCACCGCTGCGAGGTGCAGCGCTACGGGACACATGGGACTCCGATAACAGAGCGCCCCGCTCGTTAACCCGCCGGGCGCTCTGTTTCTTATTACAAACTGCCATGACTGACTACCATTCCATTCTTTCGTTTCTCGGTCTCTGTTTACATGTCGCACTTGCCCGGTACCATCTCGAATGACCGCGCAACGTGGGCGCACGCCTCGCGAGATTCCTCAATCAGACAACGAAGACCGACAAGGCAAAGCCTTGCTTCCTGGTCGTCTTCGGCCCATCTTGGAAGGGGTAAACCGATCACTTATGCCGAAAAAAGTGAGGAGAGCTGCGCGTTCAGCTCTCCTCACACAGCAGTGATGGTTGAGAGAGCAACTCAACCGGGAGGAGGACTTTGGCATTCATGTCTCACACATGCATGACGCGCGGAGGCGGGACGGTCTCGAACACTCTTCGTGGCTTGGTGGTTTCGTGGCAGGAACGCGGTTTCACGTCGGCCGCAGTTCTCTCCCGCTGATGAACGATCAGAATGTGTACTTCAACGAGACTTGCACATTGCGTCCGGGACCCGCGCCAGGCACCTGCCCGAATGTGGAGTTGGGAAGTGGAGTCGTCGGATTTTCGAAGTGAGCCCGATTGAAGAGGTTTCTGATGTCGGAACGCAGCGATAAATGTTGCGACTCGGTAATCGGTATTCGCTTGATGATGGAGAGCGACCAGAGATTGATGCCTGGTCCGCTGAAGACATTGCGCCCAAGAGTTCCTGGCCGAGTGTAGTCCACACCGGCCTGCCTGAACGCCGCCGGATCGAAGTAGAAGTTGCCGGTCAGGGCGTTCCCGTTCACCACCAGAGTCTGGCTCTTGCGCGGATTGAGCCTCTTGTAGGGACCGACGATATCGGGAACGCGAGATGGAACCACCCCGTTCAGAGGTCCAACCCAGTACTGAATGATGTCGATCGGCATGCCGGTCCGGAATTCCGTTATGCCTCCTATCTGCCAGCCGTTCAGCACTCCGCCGAGCCATCCTTGCAAGCGGGTTGGGGGCAAGTCGTATCCGTAGCTGACAACTACATTGTGACGGCGATCAAACGAGGAGCGCGCCCAACGCAACTGGTCCGGACCCGCAAGCTGATCGGGGCTTGATCCGTTGTCGAGCGATTTGCCCAGGACGTAGGAACCATCGAGCATCAATCCCTTCGCCGGCCTTCTGACGATTCTCACCTGAAACGAATCATAGCGCGCGCGGCCGCTGCTCTCTTGCGAGAGTACGCTTCCGAGGGACGAGTACGGCCTGTGCCGTGGCGGCGCCTTGCCTGGGGCCTCAGAGGTCGCGGCTATGTTCAGCTCGCGGGCTCGATTCAGCTTCAAACTTGTGCTCCCAACATATGCGATCTCCATCAGCAGCGACCAACCGAGCTCGCGCTGCAAGGTCAGATTGTATTGATATGTTTGAGCAGTTCGAAACGTGGGGTCGAGCGTGCGCGTAGTGTCAGGCGTCCCGGTAAAGGCGCGTTTGCTGAGATCAATGGGCCACGGGTTCGTGAGCACGCCGAATGGGTTCGCAAAAGTGCCGCCCTTAGTTCTGATCTGATCGAAGGAGAGCGATTGCTTTACGGAGAAAGGTTGTACAAATGAGAACCGCGTGAAGCTGTTGCCGGCGGTCTGGTCGTAAAACATACCGGCTCCGGCGCGAACCGCAGATCTGCCATCCCCAAAAATGAAGCGAAGGATTCCAGACTCCGGCTTCGGCGAATAGGCGATGCCGATTCGCGGAGCGAGATTGTTCGCATCTGCCGGGTATACGCCGCGCGGAACCTTGCCCAGCACGGGGTCAGGGTCGCCGGCAAACAGCAGCCCGAGCGGCGCGTCCGGAAAGCGCTCCGAGCTTTGGCCGGGACGAAAAGCAGTCACCTGGTCCAGCTTGTCAGTGAGCGGGGGCGCCAGCTCATATCGCAGCCCCAGGTTGAGAGTGAAGTTCGGTTTCAGCCGCCAGTCGTCTGCCGCGTAGAAGGAGTAGGATCGCTGCCTCGGGTATATGCTGCTTCCGCTCGCCTGGGTGAAGCCGGCAGGCTTACCTATCAGGAAATCGCTCTCAAAGTTGTTCGTGTACGCGGAAGAGAATGTGAAGTGGCCGTTGTCGCTTTCGGTGACCGATTGTTGTTTGAACCCTCGAGTCTCCCCGCCGAACTTGAGAACACCGTTCAGCTTCGCCAACGAGATGTCTTCCTTGATTTGCCAGGTCATCTTGGACGTCTCGCTCGCGCTGCCGTCAGCGACGGAGATGCCGCTGGGAGGAATGCTGACGGATGGCAGAGTCGGGAATCTGGAGGACTGTGGATGGACTCCGACGAACCCAACGTCCTCCGGGGGGGTCCCGCTCGCGCCCGGAAAGGAGAAACTTCGGGTGGAGTCGTAACGAGCGAGAGTGAGCGTGAGCTGGCTTACTGCTCCTGGCGAGAAGCTGTGAGTTTCGCGCACCGTCAGATTAGTATTCTTCGAGTCCCAGTCTTCTTTAGATCCTACCGGCAGAATGGCGGTTCCATTGCTGACCACCGATGCGGTGCGGAAGAGCACGGCACTCAGGCTGTCTGACTTGCTCACCTTGCCATCCAGGCGCGCCGTCAACTGGCCAGTCAGGGCCTGGTCGAGCAAGAGTTGGCGGAACAAGCCGTCGGCTCCGTTCGGCAAGGGGATGAAGCGGTCGATATAGAGGCGCGCCAGTGGGTCGATGCGGCTGGCCGGAACGATATCGCCGGGGAACGGCTTCCCGGTTAGAGGATCGCGCGGCCTGTTGAGTCCAATCGACTGTGAGAAGTCGCCCTTCCGCTCCCTTTCGGTCCAGACCGATATCGGGGTCGAGGTCCTCTCCTGCGTATACCGAGTTCGTTCGTAGTCGAAGAAAAAGAGAGGTCTCTCAGCGGGTTGGAATAGCCGCGGCACGACGAGTGGACCGCCCAATTGGCCACCGAAGGTATTCAGTCTTTCGATCGGCACTCTCGAATCAAAAAAGCCGCGCGCGTTGAGCGCTTCGTTCATCAAGTAGTAGCGGGCGTTACCGTGGTACCTGGCAGTGCCGGACTTAATCACCGCGTCGAGGATGCCGCCCGAGTTGCGACCCTGTTCGGCTCCATAGTTGTTGGTGGCGACGATGAACTCTTGCAAGACGTCAGGATTGGGAAGCGGCGAGGAGGCGCGATTGTACTCGAGGTCGTTGTTGTCCCCGCCCTCGAGGTTGAAGTTGATCGACGAGGGCCGCGAGCCATTGACGCTCATCTGCGAGCCCAGCCTGTTCACCAGGGCATCGGCGGAGCCGGTCGCCGCGGTAGGAGATACTCCCGGCACAAGAAACGGAAGAACGGACAGGCCGTTGCGGCCCAGCGCCGTCGACCAAACCGGAAGCGCCGCCACTTGCTTGCCGCTCATAGAGTATTTCAATGTGGCGCTGCCGATGTCGATGTGATTGCTCTGAATATCAGTGCTCTTGCCGGTAGCCTGAACGGTTATCGATTCAGACAGATCTCGCGGACGAAGAGTGATCGTGAGGATGCGGTAGGCGCCGGATTCGAGAATCAGATCTTCGGTGAGCATTCTGAAACCCGGCATCTCAACAGTCAGAGCATATTCACCGGCGGGCAGCATCGCGATCACGAAGAAACCATTGCTGTCGGTCGTCACCTGGCGCTCGATTCCGGTTCCTGAGTTGAACACGGTCACTCGGACTTCAGGCACTACCGCCCCGGTCTGGTCTTGAACCGTGCCGCTCAGGGTGGCCGCTATCACCTGCGCGCGCGCCTCAGTCACTCCAGGAGTACAGCCCTGCCCTGCTGGACTTATGCTTACCACAAGAAGGCTGAGGCAGATGAGTCGGGAGAACACGCCGGAGGAGAAGTTGCCACAACGTACTTTCATCTCTTTCTCTTGCCAGCGAGATTAGTAGTCAGTCACTGTGAATCTGATACATGTGCTCGCCGAACGCCATTTTTGTCCATCACAATCATTTTGACTGAGGACTAGTCGCTTTTCCATTCGGACGCAGTTTTCTGCTTGTCAGCCGCCTTCCTGACTCTCACTGCCATTCTTGAAGGATTGCCGCCAGCGCTTCGACGCGACGCAGCGACTGCCAGAATTGATCACTCTTAACGTAGAGCGGCTGGTCGCCCCCGGAGAGGGCAAACGCCATCCGAATCGCCTTCTCGTTAGAGGAGGATGCATCGAGAAGTCGCTGGATAGCGGCGGCCCTGTCCGCGAAGTTCTCGCCGTCCCTGTCGTCCTTCACATCGACCGCAGGCGCCCGGGGGAAAAAGATCGGCCGAAGCTCCAGGCGAAGAGCCTTCGTCTCCCGCTCGACAACGCGCGCGTGTTCGCGGATCATCGCTCGGATCCTGGACTGCGCAGCGCCGTCGCCGGCAAAGTCTCCGCGAGAGAGTTCGCTAAGATGGCGCTTGAGCGCCCAGGCATGCCGCAGGGCTTCTCGAGACCCGCTGAGCATTCTTGCCGAGAAGCGGCCGGCCTCCTCCTCGACCCGCGAGCCGTCCTCAACACGCTGCGAAAAGTACGATCTGAGATCGGCGTAGGCGGGCGCCTGATCCCTTCCTCTCTCGACTCTTCCGAGTTTCGGGGGGCCGGACGAGAGAATGACCTGTCGCTGAGCGGCCTCGGCGAAGGTGCTGACTTCAACCTTGACTGCCGGCTTTTGCATGACGCCGTTGAGAGCTCGGAGGACCTCAGCCTTGCGCGCGTCAGTCTCGACTATTGCTTGAACCTGTAGCATTCCGCCGGCGCTGGTCACATCGGCCTGCTCGCGGAGGCAGACTCCCACGCCGTGCATCTGGTAAAGAGCCTCGGCTTCAAGGTCGGCAAGCTCGGAGACGCTCAGGGTCACAGGAGTGAGCGGCAGACCGCCCCCGTCAGTTCCCCGGCTGATGGCGGGCCTGGCGCGATCCGAAGATCCGCTTAACAGCTCGTGGTCCGGTTCGAAGATCTTTGGCGCGATCGCCGCCGACGGTAGCCGTTCAAAGAGGCTTTCGACCAATCGGTACTCGCGAAGCCCGGCCGCGCCGCGCACGAGCAGAGTCTGCTCGACCGGGTGGAGGTCGTCCCTATTGAGGACGAGCGTTGCTCTCACGATCTCCATGGCATCGCCGCTCGGGTCCTCATATGAGATGACATAAGCGCCGCTCCGTTCCTGAACTGTCGCCTTATCGACGCGGGGAATGAGCGACATGAAGGTTCTGGCCGAAGGATCAAAGAGCCAGATGGACGCGGCGTCGAACGAGACTTGCGTCTCCGTCTCCTGACTCAGGACCTCCGGGTGAAGTCCTTTGCGATAGATCGTTCGCGACCCGTCGTCCTTGCTCCACACGCCGGCTATGAGTTTCCCCTGTTCATCGTAGAACCGGCGCGCCTTGAGCGCGCTTCGCCCGCCCGCCCACGACTCGATGCGCCGGCGGCTGACCGGCGAGCCGCTGCCAGGCACGCGTTCTTCAAGGCTCAGGGCACGGTGGACAACGAAATTGGAATCGGCTCTGGCAGCCTCTTCCAGGGCGCCTGCTCGGTGCAACAACTCTGCTGCAAGCGCCGGCCGGCTGGGCACTCTGAAGAAGGCGAGAATCCCAATCAATAAGATCGCGAGCGCGGCAGTAATCGACCCGGGCCGGAGCAGAATTCCCGAAGCGGTAATTCGTTGCCACAAGCCGGAAAGCAAGCTCGCGCGCGGCGCCGTGGCGGGCAGAGCACGAACGGCTGCCAGCTCTTGTCCCGTGTCCGAGGAGCGACCAGCCGCCGCGTCCTGGTAGACGGCGTGAACCGTCGGCCATGGATCGCTGAAGCTCACCGACAACTCGATCGTTCGGCCTTCGCTCAGCGCAATGGCCGCCGTCTGCCGCACAGGACCATCCGGGGGCGGCTGCACGTTCATGAACGCGAGTCGAATCTCCTGCTCGCTAAAGACTTCGACAAAGCCGATCTTCTCGCCGGCGTTGACGTTCAAGGTCTGTTCGCTCACCTCGGCGCCTATTTTCTGCGATCCCAGAATGAAACCGTTGACCGAAATACGCAGCTCCCTGGGGCTGTGCTCGAAGACCTCTTTGGCTCGGCGGGTGAGGCTCTTAACGGGCTTGCCGGCCGAACCGGTGCCGCGATTGCCTGCCCCACCATGAGAATGACTGTCCGGTCCGATCATGTCGTTCGGGAAACGCCCGGCGAGCGGAGGAAGACCCAGCAGATGATTCACCTCGTCCAGGCACCGCACGCAGCTAACGATGTGTCCGAGAAGCGCGCTGTCAATCGTATCCGCTTCCGCAGATAGATAGAGTTCGCGCAATCGGTCGAGTGACAGGCAATTGCCCTGGCGGGAGCGGAAGATCGCCGTTCTCAACTCGCTCAAGTAATCACCCGCCGTCTGACCCGTTGCGATCTGGAGAGCGTCAGCCGCAAGACTGAGTCTAATCGGGTTCAGACGGCGGGGATTCTCCAGGTAGAGTCTGGCTTCTCGACGGGCGATGCGAAGCCAGTCGTCTACTGCCCGGCGGGGGCTACGTAAGACCTGGGCTATCTCGACCGGGTAGTAACCATGAAAGAACCGGAGCAGGAGCACGCTGCCCGCCTTCGATGTCTCCTTACGCAGGCACGCGTAGCTGCAGACGTCGCGAAGCTCATCCTTAGCTCTGATCCGATCGCGTGGGTCGGACGACCTCGGCCGATCTCAGCCGAGTCGTAGTCGAGAAGCGAGAGGGACTGGGTGTGCCGCCGAGCGGCCCGCCGCACCTGAGAGAGGTACAGGTTGCGAAGCATGCCGTAGAGGTAACCTTCGAGGTTCTGAATCGAGTCGAGATCGGGACGACTGAGGGTAAATTCCACGAATGCTTCGTGGACCAGGTCCTCAGCCTGCTCGCGATCGTGGCCGGTCAGTTGAAGAGACATTCCGACCAGCCTGTTGTAGCGCTGGACGAACAGGTCTTCGTGACTGTCGGCTACTCTCCACGGATTCAGCATAGGGTCTGATGAGAAGTCGCTCAGGGGAGCATCGATCTCGAAACGAGATAAGAAAAAGTTCCGCACCCCGCACACTCACGCCCGAAGCCGCTGACGCCACGCGTTGCCTGCCTCCGACCTGACCGCGGCCGCTCCTCGTCCGGTTGCCTGTCGTTCAGAATTCAACCTTAAGGTTGCCGAAAAATCTCAGAATTGCGTAAGGACTTCCAGCCGCGTTCGAGGCACGGTCTGTGGCGGCTGGAGGCAACGCTGAGATCTGGTTCAGAATGCCGCGCCCATTCTAATGCAGCCAGCGGCACAAGACAATCTGGCAGTGGAAAGAGGTGGGCGTCAGTATTTTTCGCCAGAAGCCACGGACAGGTTTAAACTCCGGCTTGAAAGCGGGAACCTCGCGAAAGCGCGCTTCAGACTTGAAGCTCTAACAAACTGTGCCTCTGCAGCGAACCCTCGAAAAGAGAAGCCGTACAGGAAACACTGCTATGAACGCTTCAGGCTCACTTCGTAGCCGGAATACACACGCTGCCCAGCGCGTGGGGAGGCGGACTAACCTGAACGGGTTATCTCTTCAAGCACAGGCTTTCGCAGATGCGTGGTATCGCCTTTGCAGGGAATACGCTTGTAGCGGTCTGGATTGCAGGCCCGACCGCTACTCGGACTACCCTCAAAGAGTCAGAATCCTACCCTGTTGGGCTTCGGAGGAAGGAAGTTATGGGTGAGAAAACTTCAGATAGCAACACTATGATGGCAACGCCGCGGTTCAGGTCACTCTACGTGCCACTGATCAAGGGAGGTAAGGTAAAGCGGCGCTATAGTCTTGGGCCATACCGTGCAGAGCTGATGGGACGCATAGAGAGCGCCAGTCTGACTGACTATCTCTACGTCCTTGCAGTCTTCAAGGGACAGGCTGCCGAGCCGTGTCTCGTTGTGACATCCGAGGTGAATGCCGACTGTTGGAACATCGGAGGCGGGTCGCACTTCCTCTGCGTGTTTTCCGGCGAGATTCACAGCAATATGGGCGCCTCTGATGACTGGGCTGATCTGGACAAGTTCAAATCGAAAGCCCTGTCGCTCGCCGCCGCTGAGTTGCGAGTCTTTGAGAGTCCCCAAGAACTGTTGATTGCCAGTGGCGTCCGCGAGCCGGACAAGGCGTCATCCGGAAGAGCGGTCTAGACGCTTGATTGATGGCAGAGGCAGAGATCCTGGGATGCAAGTGCCGGAAATTGGCATATGAGGAAGCGCATTCTTGTGACATCCATCAGTCGAAGGGGTGAGAGCACCTTACACAGCCGAGGTCTTACGCCCGTAAGCCCTTTGCCCACAGGGTTGAGCCGAATGGTCGCTCTCATAGCAACGACTGGCACTCACCTTGCTACTCGTCGCATAGGGCACACAAACTACGACGAAGGGCCTCTCCGGCCGTGATGCAGTACTCGAATGCTCTAGTTTATGATGCTCACGTCGTCAAAACAGGGGATGGATCTATGCAAAAGAATCAACCAGACCCGGAACCCGATATGGATGGGGTTGAACCTGCGAGGCTGGCTTCATTCGGTGTTCTCGTTGGCCTCCTGATCGTTGCGTGCTTTGTGCTGGTTCTGACACTGAGTTCTGGTGCAAGAACTCCAACAGCACCCGAGGTCAGGTCGGAGACTCGCACGGCGGTTGAAGTACCAGCCGACCCAGCCAATGCCGCTCAACAGCGCGCGAGTGCCGTACCCACCACCGAGCCGCTTAAGACCCCGGGGAACAAACCTGAAGGCGGCAAGAAGAGAGTGGGCGCCTCCTCCTCTTCGAAGGCCTCAAAAAGTAACAAGCCATACATAATCTCCGTGGCGCCAGGCAGGACCCCAAGGATGACTCAAGTGCAGTAGAACTGACGCCGACCGCTCAGATCTCGGCGCGAAACCCTCGCCCACAAAGACATCGGCGCAACCGCTGATCAAACTGATCTGATCATTGCTGACGCCATTCGCCTTACACACCAGCCGCGTTGTCTCATCGCCGCAGCAATGACAACGAATGGATTCGGAACTGTCTAGTGAAACTATCTGAGCCTCTTCGAAGTATCCGTGCTGTCGTTCGATGAGCCTTCGCGTGATGTGAATCTCCGGCCGAGGCGCGAATCAGCCTGGACTCCTAACAATACCAGCATTGTTGAAGTGTGCCTGGAAATCGGTCGTTAAACATCGTTATCAGATTTTCGATGCCAGCGCCGAGAAGAAGAGCGGCGCCTGGCGAGGCAGTTCCTGGGCCAAGAGCTCTTCAACCTCTGATGCGGAGCTGAGCTTGAGAGCTTGAGACATCAGGACGGTCAGTCGCGCCACTTCGATTGACCGGACCGCATTCTTTACGAGCGGAATGGATCCGGGCGCCAGGCTGAGCACCCGAATGCCCAGCCCGATGAGAGCAACTGCCTGAACCGGGTCGGAGGCCATCTCACCGCACAATTCAAGTGGAACCTCTGCCGTTTGCGCCGCCCGGCCCAGATGAGCGATTGTTCTGAGCACCGCGGGGTGCAATGGCTGATAGAGGTGGGCGACGTTCTCATTCGCGCGGTCTACCGCAAGCAAGTATTGAATCAAGTCGTTCGTACCGACGCTCAAGTAGTCCGCTTCCCGAGCGAACAGGTCGGCCATCAGTGCGGCAGCAGGAACTTCGATCATCACGCCGACCGGCAGGTTTGCATTGTGCTCGACCCCGGCTTCGGCCATCTCGCTCTTCACTTCCGCGATGATGCGCTTGGCTTCTCGCAGTTCGGTTATCGTGCTGATCAGCGGGAGCACAACGCGCAGGCGTCCGTGCAGGTTGGCGCGGAGGACGGCGCGCAGTTGAGTGCGAAAAACGTGTTCCGCCCTGAGCGAAAGCCTGATCGCGCGCAAGCCCAGCGCAGGGTTCTGCTCGGGCTCGAACCCGTCAAGTGTGAGCTTATCTCCACCGAGGTCGAAGATCCGTATGTTGGCTCCGGCCTCTCCGGTGGCCTCGGCCAGCCGGCGGTAGACTTCGTATTGTTCGCCTTCGCTTGGAAGCTCCGGCAGCCGGTGGAGGAACATGAACTCAGAACGATATAGTCCTATCCCCTCGGCGCCGAAAAGCGCGAGCGACTCGATCTCGCCTGACAATTCCACATTGGCTCTCAACGTGATGCGCACTCCATCGATTGTCTCGGCGGGCTCAGAAGGCGCGGCCGGCCGCAGGCGGCGCTGCGCATCACGCTTCTCGACGTAGCTGCGTATGACGGCCCTGGTCGGGCGCAGAGTAACTTCGCCGGCCGCTCCGTCTACCGCAATCGCATCGCCGCTTCTAACCTGGCGCGTGACGTCGTGGAGGCCGACGACAGCGGGAACTCTCAGCGCCCGCGCAATGATGGCAGCATGCGAGGTCATCCCCCCCGCGTCGGTCGCGAATCCAAGCACGTGGTTGAAGTTGAACTCGGCGACCGTCGAAGGCCAGATGTCTTTGGCTACGAGCACGACGTCCTTATCGAGCGTCGACACTTCGAATTCGGTGCGCCCCGAGAGTATCGTCAGCAGTCGGCCCGCCACGTCTTCAATGTCGGAAGCGCGCTCGCGAAGATAAACGTCGCTCACCTGTTTGTAAGCGTTGATCACACGGTCGGTCACATCGCGCACGGCCCACTCAGCGTTGATCTTGCGGGTGCGAATCTCCTGTTCGACCTCTACGGGAAGGCCACGGTCTTCGAGCATCATAAGATGCGCATCGAGTATGTAGGAGTGCTCGTATCCAAGCTCGCGGGCAACGCGACTCTTGATCTCTTCGAGTTGAGCGCGAGCTTCGGCGAAGGCCCCGCGCAATCGGCTGACTTCCCTACCTACCTGCGAAGCGGGAACTGTGTAGTAGTAGAACTGATGCCTTCCCCGTTCATCTAAGCGGAGCACTCGACCCACCGCTACGCCCGGAGAGGCCGCGAGTCCCTGGAGCTTTACGTCGCGCAGTCGGCGATTGTTAGAAGAGCCCATCAGATGCGCCCTCCCCAAACTTCTGTTCTACGAGTTCGACGATGGCGTCAGCGGCGCGCAGTTCATCGGAACCGGTGACCCTCACTATGATATCGGTTCCGCGCGATGCGGCCAGCAGCAGGACGCTCAGGATGGACTTGCCGTCCGCGGCCTGGCCGGTGTCCTCGCGCACCAACTCGATATGGCTGGTGAACTGGGTGGCCCGGCGCACGAGTGTAGCCGACGCGCGAGCGTGCAGCCCGAGTCGGTTCGAGATTGTTACCCTGCGTTCTTGCATGAGGTCAGGATCTAGATCCTAGCAGGCTGATGAAAAACTAAGCCTGTGTTGCTCAAATAACAGTAACCCGCTGCTGGTTGAAGCGTAATTGAAGCAGGCCCTCAATCCAACGACGGA
>JBGPFL010000032.1:0-13747 GCA_041483295.1 Blastocatellia bacterium
ATACCACGGCCGACGAATCCTGTACAGCGACGCCCGATAGAAGCACTTGTACGGGCGGGCCTCCGTGCCCGCCACTCATTCAAGAACCACGGACTGATCGGGGGCGGGCACGGAGGCCCGCCCGTACAGGTGCGTCCTCTAGATTGCACCCCGCCGACCCATTCGCTACTTGGCGCCCTTTTCATTCCTTACGAGAACTAAGTTGTCCTCCTTGATCAACCCCACGTTGGGCGCGTACCACTTGTCCTCAATGGCCTGCTCAAGCTCGCTCGACTCCCGTGTGTGGAGGCAGTTCTTGAAAGTACCCGCAGGGACTTTGAAGTCCTCGGTGGTGCTGACGATCTCGGCGCGGTCCCTGGCTACGCCCGGCGCGTTTTCCTGGTAATACTTGTCACCCCCCATGGGCTTCCCCGGTATCATCAGGCCGAACCTGGCGCCCTTCACTCCGGACAACCATGCGCCCTCATGGCCGGACACTTTTCCGTTCTCGTACATATCTACGTCCTCGCCAAAGTAGTAGACATCGTTGGTCGTCCGGTCGATGGCGAAGTAGTTCCTCGACACCTCAGCCAACTGGCCGTCCTTGGTCTCGCGTTCTTCGACGACGCGGGTCCTGACGCCGTCGACGAGTTTTGTCTCGGTGAGAACAGTGACCGTCAGCGCATCCTTCCCGTGCTCAAGCTGCAGTCGAAAGCCTGGTTCGAGGATGAAATACGTGCTCCTGCCGGTGTCCGTTAGATTGGTCTTTTTCACCGGGAAAGACTCGCGCCAGCCCTGGACCATCTCGTTTCTTGACGCAGGGGCCGATGCCAGGGCCGTGAGGACTATGAGGGCGACGCCACACAGCCCGACTAATCGCACGCCCGGGTTGAAAGAGTGCTTTGCGATTGAACATACCATTTTGGGAGCTCCTATGGGGCCACTGATAGTCATGGCGACTTGGTCGCTCACCTTGTGGCCGGATGAAGTGTTTTTCTCTTGCCTCATTTGTCTGTTGTTGAACTTGAGCCGTCTAATCCTTCCACTTCGGGGCCTCGATGACCTGGCCATCCGGCGCGACTTGAATTTCGGCTTTTTGATTTCCCTTTACCAGCTCCGCCTCGTAGATATACCTGGGGCTGGCGAGCTTGACGACCCTGCCATGCTTGACCTCTGCACGAACCTCAGACTTTTCGACTTGCTTGATGCTTCCGCCCGCGGCGCCCTTCCGGATCGCGGCAAGAGCGGCCGCGGGTACGTCCTTAAGGTTCACGATCGTCGCTATATCGATGACGCTGCCGTCCTCGGCAACCTCGATTTCGCCTTTGCCCTTCTGGAACTCGATATCATATAGGCTAACGCCGTCTTCCTTTTCAACTGTCAGCGTGTCGATCTCGGCGTTTGGACGGTTGTCTTTGACCGCCTTTGCTACTGCGGCCGGGAGTTCGCGCTTGACCTTCTCCTGTTGTGCCCATCCTGTTGAGATCGTCAGCGCTAAGACAGAGGCGACCGAGATTGTTACCGACATGTTCCTGGTGCCTGGCATGCTAACTCCTTCGACTCAGTTTTTGCTTTCGGGTCCGGTTATAACGCCGGCTTACCCATAAGTTCCAGCTCTTGGTGGCCAGTATAGTCGGGCGATGATGAGAGGATGATGAGAAGCAGCAGAAATTGGAGCCCTCAATCATCCGAGAGCCACGAGGTCTGAGAAGGAATTCTGTGTTTACCGACGATGTGTGAACCCGGCGAATCTTCCTCTATTCGATCCGGCCCGGGCCCAGTACCACTGCGCTGTAAGCGACTGCTCCTTTCGCGCCTCTGTTCGCATATGAATGCTTCAGACTGGATGGTGTCAAATGAAAGCAGCACGCTCCCGCGCTCGAATAAGATGAAGGTGAAGTTGCTTGTCGTCAGTGGAGACGAGTTGCGGGACAGTGCGATCGAATTTCTGCCTGACCACCTGGAGCCGGGAGATCTGCTGGTTGTGAACGATGCAGCGACGCTACCGGCTTCGCTGCAAGGGCGTGATGCAAAAGGCAATCGGCTGGAGGTCCGTCTAAGCGGGCAGCTCGACGATCGGGTTTGGAGAACCGTCACCTTCGGCGCCGGAGACTGGCGCACGCCGACTGAGGACAGGCCGTCGCCGCCCCGACTCAGGGAAGGCGAGGAGATTCTCTTCTCAGAGGACTTCAGGGCCAGGGTCCTAAGAGAGAACGGGCTGTCGGCAGGACTACTCGGTCTCGAGTTCAACCTCCCAAGAGCAGAACTCTGGCGGAGCATTTACCTGCATGGGAAGCCGGTTCAATACTCCTACATGAATGAGGGGCTCGATCTGTGGACGGTGCAGAATGTCTACAGCAGCCGCCCCTGGGCGGGTAATACTATTCGCCATACACGATCTTCCCGCCGACAATCGTGTACACCACCTGCGCGTCGAGTATCTCACGAGGCGGGATACTCAAGAGGTTCTTGTTCAGCACGACAATATCCGCCAGCTTACCGACCTCGATCGAGCCTTTGGTCTTCTCTTCGAAGTTCGCATAGGCGGTGTTGTAAGTGTACGCTCGAATCGCGTGCTCGATCGAGATTCGCTGCTCGGGAAACCAGCCACCCGCAGGCTCGCCGCTGATCGTCTGGCGCGTCAGCGCCGCGTACAAGCCGAGCAGCGGGTTAATCGGATACTCGGAAGCCGAAGTGCCGGGCCAGTCGGTCCCAAAGCACAAAACCGCGCCGCTCTCCTCGATGCTTTTGAACGCATAGGCGCCCTTGCAGCGCTCCTTGCCTATCCTCTCTTCCATCCAGCGCATGTCGTCGCTCAGATGATACGGCTGCACCTCGGCCACAACGCCGAGCTTGCCGAGTCGCTTGAAGTCATCCGGCGCGAGCACCTGCGCATGTACCAGCCGAAACCGCCGGTCACGCGGGCCGTTGTGTTTGTTCAACTCCTCGAGGTAATCCAGCAGAACGTGATTGGCTTCGTCGCCAATCGCATGAACCGTGATCTGCAACTTCCAGCTATCGGCGTCGAGCATGTACTTGAGAAACTTCCCCTCGACGAAGTCTCCCTTCTCGTCGACCATGAGCGGCCGCCATTTGCCGCGATTCGTCGGGTCGTTCGAATAGGGCTGAAAGAATCGCGCGGTGCTCGTCCCCATTATGCCGTCGATGTGACCCTTCAGGGCGCCCAGCTTGATCCATTCATCTCCCCAGCCGTCTCTATTCACCTGCTCGGCCACTTCGCTCCAACGGTCGAGTCCCGGCCTGAAGTGAACGCGCACGGTCAGTTCGTTCGTCTTGAGCAGCTCGCGATAGATGTCGAGCTGCTCGTCGTCCGACATATCGCTCACGTTGGTCACGCCGAACCGGCGAATCTCGGCGAGCGCGTTCTTTGTCTGTTGAAGACGCCGCTCGTGCGAGAACTTGTTCGGAATCACGGAAGCGAACAGCGCAGTTACGCCACGCCCGCGCAGGTGTTCATTGAAGCGCCCGCCCGAGTCTTTGACGAACTCGACGCCCTCAATCTTCGACCCCGCCGGTTCCGTCCCCTGAGCACGGCGCTGAGCGCCTTCTGCGCCTTTTGTGGCCGGCAGCTTTGGATTTGCCGGATCAATTCCAACAGCGCGCAGCGCGGCAGAGTTTGCTGCGAACTCCGAGTCGTCGAACTTGCGAATGAACATCGGATGTTCTCTGGTTATCGCCTCGATTGCCTGCATGTCCGGTGTGAAAGGCGGGCGGCGGCCTTGCCCGGCGCTTCCCGCGGTCCACTGATCGTAAGCGCCCCAGTACCCTCCGAGTATCCATTCACCTTTCGGCAATCGCGCGACGACCTCTTTGACGCGGCCGACGAACTCCTGTTGAGTCGCGACCCGCATGATGTTGAACTCGAGGAAAGCAGCCGCCGACGAAAAGTGCACGTGATTGTCGTTGAATCCCGGAAGAGCGAAATTGCCTTTGAGGTCGATAACGCGAGTCTGTTTGCCTTTCAGCTTCATCACGAGTTTACTGGCGCCGACGGCAAGGATCTTCCCATCTCTTATCGCCACCGCTTCGGTCAACGTGTTTGTAGGATCGACGGTGTAGACGAGGCCGTTGCGCAGAATCAGGTCGGCCGGTTTCGGCTCATCCGACTGCGCGGCATCGAATAAGACCACTGGCACCAGCATCGCGGCCGTCACGCCCGCTACAAGAAGTCTGAGCCTCAGTCGGGTCAACATCGCCTGACCTCCCAGCACGGGGCCAGGGCGCCCCGGTGTTTGAGATTTACGATTACGAGTGAGCGGTTAATCCACAGAAGGACCATTATAGCTCAAAGGCGGGGCGGGAACGACTGGTGATATCGACGTGGTTGCGCCTCAGGATTTTGCGCCAGAAGCCAGGGACAGCTTTAGTCCGGGTTGCGTGCTTGGGAAGCAGCCCGTTGCGAAAGCGCTTCACCGCAAAGACGCAAAGAACGCAAAGGGGGCGCAGAGATCTAATTCGAGGACTCTGCGCCCCCTTTGCGCTCTTTGCGTCTTTGCGGTGCACTGACTTGAGTCTCTAACAAACCGTGATGCGCCTATCGACCTCAGTGATTCAGTCGATGGGTCCGAACCCTTGCTGATTGGGAGGACAACGAGAGCGCGATAGTGGCAACACACATCGAATAGTCCGCTGAGATCTAGAGGTGGCCTTACATGAGTGGGCGCTTACCGGGAACTCCTATCGAGATCTCGAATATGCAGCTCTTGCCTGCCGCGTGAGGCGAGAAGAACTCTGTCACATCATCATCATAGAACGTCAAGCCTGTCGCTCCCCGCTTCATCGCGTATGCCGCGAGATAGGCCGTGCCGCCAATTATTCCTGCTTCAATTTGCGCGGCGCGATAGGCGCGATTGCCGAGTCTGTCGAGCAGCGCCTTGAGATCGGCCATGAAGAACAGCGTGACGCTGGCGTCTCCTCCCAGATCTTGATCGAGCGAGAGGTACGATGCACGTTCGCTTAACTCTCCCGGCCTTAGTAACTCCAGCTCGCGGGCGGCCCTGCGATAGTAATAGGCGCCCGGCTCGAGACCCTCGACGCGGTTCACGATCAGATAGATATCGTTCAACTGCGCCCGCTCCAAGAGGAAGTCAGCAGGAACGCCTCGAGTCGCCCGATCCAATATCACCGAAAGCTCGGAGAAGGGAATTGGCTTTCTTGCGAAGCGCCGGGTCGATCCGCGCCGTTGTATCACCTCTTCGATGCTATTTCCTGGCAACTCTTCCGGCGGGATTGGAGCGAGCGAGGTGACTGGTCCGGCGGCGTTGGGCGGGAGATGATCCGCAAGCGCCGCTCGCCGCCAGCCGAGAACCCCGCCTACGTCGTCAAGGGATGAAGCGGCATGCACCTCGCGGATCGAAGGGTAGTCAACCTGCGTGTGTGACAACGGAATTACTTCGAGACTCAGGTCAGTAAGCCGCTCACGATTGCTCACCGGCGGAGGGTCTTCACCACTGCCGAGGCCCAGCAGACTGAGAGCAAGTTCCTGTTCGCCGTCTATGCCGATCAGCTCGTTTACGTCGGCTTCAACGAATCCCATCACAAGCGCCGCAGGAAGACCGTGCGCCGCAGCCAGCGCAATCGCGTTGGCCGCGATCATACCGTTATCCCAGAAGTGGTACCTGTAGGCGCGATCACGATACTTCCAGGTACTCCTCCAGCTTATTGCCGAATAGGCCAGAACGACCGGCGCGGATCTAATGTGCTCTTCATCAGCGGTTGCACTGCGGAGCACCGCGCGATGGTCGCCTTCGCGCAGGCGGCGCAGCGCGAAATCTCCGGGGTTGAAATGGTAAACACCTGCCGGTAAGCCTTCGATGTCCGCGCAGACGACGTAGGTTTCCACCGGATAAAGAGCTCCGGCGCAAGCAGCGGCCCGAAAGTAGATCGTTCCTCCCGGATATGCTTTCGTCTTAGTCACCCCGCTCGAGTAGTACAAGAAGGCCGCCAACTGATCGAGGCTCGGCCTTATTGGACCGGCGGCAATGCGAGGAGGAGAAGCAATAGCGGCAAGAGCAGACGCGCCTGTCTCGATCAAGTCTCGGGGAAGAGCGATCGGTTCCAGTTCCGGATAGACCTTGAAGGGCGACGGCATGTTCGGCCAATCGAGGAAGTGTGGGGATGTTCTAACACTCACATACGAGTGCTTCGTCAGGTTATGGTAGTTCCACGTCTGCTGGATGTCTCTATTCATAGTGATGTGGCGCAGCCCGGGACAGGCGGATCCTTCGAGCCGACTCCCTCATCCGGTCCAGCGAAAAAGCAGGGACTTGCCCCTGAAGTCGGAGTCTGATGAGGGTGATTGCCTGCGCGGCTTGCCGGCCCCCTGTGCTCATTGTGCTTATTGTGCCCTGAGTTTCTCTTCGAGTCCGGCAAGCGAGCCATTGAGCTTCTTGTAGAGCGCCTCGATCTGGTTGCGCCTCGCGCTTGACATTGGCATCTCTGGCTCGTAGCTGGCTATGTAGAGATCGAGGGCTCGGCGCTGGTCGCCTGCTTCTTCGGTAGCAACTGCAAAGTGCCACAGCGCATTCTTGCGTTCGACGCTTGGCGGATAGATCTCGACCGACTTAGCGAGGGTCTCAACTGCGCCTCGAGTGTTGCCGCGCTTGAACAACGCCCAACCGAGGGCGTCATAAGCGCGGCCGAGGAAGACGGCGCGGCGGCCCTCGCGGTCGAGCAGAGGAGCGTCTCGCATAGAGCCATCGGGCTGGGTTGCCGCCTCGGCAACCGCTATCGCGCGTCTTGCAAGCTGCTCGGCTGCGGTTAGAGCGAGTCGGCTATCAGTCAGTTTTCGAGCGGCCCACACCATGCGGAAAGGCTGCCTGCCATCGTCGAGGGTCGTGAATGTGGTGATAGCGCGGAGGAGTTCCGCAACTCCAGGCAAGCTCGCGTCGGGGCCTGCCGACAGTTCCGCGTTCGGCGAATCTCCGAGTCCGGCGCGGCGAGGCCTTGTAGTCTGCAACTCTTCAGCGCCCTGGGCCCCGCTCTTCGAAGCGCCGGGGCGAGTGCTCCTCTTAGCCGACTCGGCTGCTTTGCGGGCAGCCACTGCAATCTTGGTGTAATGATCTATGCGGCAGAGCGCCTCGGCCAGCCGGTACTGCATGGAGGTTGTCGGGTGATCATTCAAGAAGAGCGCGACTTGACGCTCGCGTTCGAGAAGAAGATCGAGCCTCGGCGACCTGGCCTTGACCACCCCGCCGAGCATGGTTTCGAACTCTCCTTCCGCGCTTATCCGAAACGCCTTGCCGATCACTTCGATCGATTGGTCGTAACCGTCCAACGACATCAGAGCCTTTACCAGCTCGAAGTTGAGCGTCGAAAAAGCCCCAAGTGATTGTGCAGTGATCAGCGTAGCAAGCCCGTCACCGTGCTTGCCCTCCAGGGCATCGATGTTGGCTTTGGTGATTGCGGTCCAGGCGTATCGCGGCTCAATAGCGGCGGCCCTCTCGATCAGCGGCCGAGCAAGACCGGGCTTTTTTCGAGTCACGTAGAAGTAAGCGAGTTGTACGTAGAAGCGGTAGTTCTCAGGCGCGAGATCCATTGCTCGTTTGATCTCGGGTTGGGCCTCCTCGTCGCGGCCGAGAGTGAGCAGAGCGATCGCCATTCCTCCGTGCGCGTCGGCATCGTCCGGCTTCAGGGCCAGCTGCTTCCGGTAGTAGGCGACCGCCTCTTCGTAGTTGCCTGAGGTCCGAGCGAGGTTCGCAAGATTCAGATGAGCAAACTCGTCGGTGGGGTCGATCTCGATCGCTCGCTGAAACTCGACGGCGGCGTCGTCCAGGCGCAGACCTATCAGGTAAGCATTGCCAAGGCTGTTGTGCGCTCGATGGTCGTTAGGGGCAAGCTGGATGGCTCGCTCCAGGACGCGTGCGGCCTCGAGCGGGGCCTCTATTTGGACGTAGAAGAAACCTATCTGGACGAGGCGATTCGCATCGCCTTCGAAGCGAGGCTCGAATGATCGCATGAGTTCAACCGACTCGATGCGATAGCCAAACGCATTCATCGCCATCGGCAGTGGAAAGATGTACTGGTTGAACATCTTGTTGCTGACGTTGAGAGGGGCGACTCGTAAGACCGACTTGAAATCCTTGAAGGCGAGCTTCGGGCTTGCTTCCCTCAGTTGTTGCTCGCCTCTAAGCGAGTACTCGCGCATCAGCAATTCACGAGCGTCAGCCTCGAGTCTGGGATCGCGGCCTGCTGCGATGAATTTCTCGAGCAGGTCGATGCGTTCGTTCTGAGAGGCGGCGAGGCGAGCGCGGTCGAATGCCTCCCGGGGAGTGAGCTGCGAAGAGTCATGGCTCGCGCTTGTTCCCGGTGCCGATTTCTTTGGATCCTGCCTAGCTGGTTGGCTCTGCGTGGACGGCTTCTTCGCCGGTTGTGTTTTGGCCGGTGCCTTCTTTGCCTGAGCCGGCAAAAAGTGAGGAGCGGATGCTTCAACCGGCCAGGCGCTGGAGGCAAGAAGAAGAAGCGCCACGGCAAGAAGCGGTCGAAGTTTGTCTGCTGCAGACCGCCGCACAGCTCTAAGCATGGCAGCGAGTCCGCGAACCGTTTGATTACGATCCCGGGGCAGCAAAAGAGCGCCGCCCGTACGAATCTCTCCGATCATATTGCTGATTCCCATGGCAGTTACTTTATGACTGTCCGATCCACTTGATGATCTGTCTGTCCTTCAACTAGCGCGCTGCTGAGAAACTTGCCACTAAGAGTTTCCGCAATCCGCAATCCGCAATTCTGTGTCTTCGAGTCTTCGTGGCATAATCCGGCTCTTTCCGCATCCTGCTAATGAGATCCCACTGCAGGAAGCACCCGCCCCACCCGAGCAGGGGGCGGTTCAATTCCAAGCAAGACCGCCAGAGTCGGCGCGATGTCAGTGGGCGCGCATTCCACGTGATAGCGGCCGGGGCGCACGCCGGCGCCGAACAGTATCACTGGAACGTGAGTGTCGTAGTTGTAGGGCGAACCGTGAGTAGTAGGCAGGTTGCCTTCTGCTACGAACGTGAAAGGCTTGTTGACGATCCACACGTCGCCTGAGCGCGCGCGGCTGAATCCGTTCGCGACCCGGCGAGCTATATTGCTTGCCGGCATTCGACCGTCGACGATTTGAGTGCGTGTGAAGAAGTCTACTATGCCGGGAACGGTGAGCGCTGCTTCACCTGCTGCTCGCTCAACGTCGGATACGTTCAGTTTGCGCTCCGCAATGAGCTTCCGGTCGAGATAGACCTGATCGTTCACGAACGCCAGCAGCCACTTCTCATCTCCGAAGCGCTGCTTCAGTGCTCCACTCACGGCCCCTGTTATGCTTCGCGCGTCTATGCGACCTGCATCGAAGCCAAGAGACAGCAGGTATTCCGGCACCGGCATGACACCGTGATCACCCGACACCGCAACGATTGTGTTCGCGAGGCCCACTACTCTGTCGATGTAGTTCAGCAGGCCGGCAATAACACCGTCCAGCCGGACATAAGTGTCCTCTATCTCCTGACTGTCTGGTCCGTAGAAATGACCAAGGAGGTCGGGCGATGAGAAGCTTACCGAAAGGAGATCGGGAAACTCGTCCGACCCCAGCGACTCCGCCTGTATCGCCGCTTTAGCGAAGTCGGCCAGGTACTCGGAGGCGAACGGACTCATCTCGAATGCCGCGTAGAATTTCGCGCCGGGTTTCTCATCGCCGCCCGTAATGGCATAGGGAAACTTAGCGCCCAACCGCGACTTCTGCACCGGCATATTCTCCGCCTGCGCGATCCGGTATGCCTCCGGTTTTAGCGCCCGCACCCACTTCGCCCCGAAGTATCTGGCCGGGCCCTGATTTGAATTAAACCGCTTCACCCAGGGGGGCAACTCTCTGAAGTAGTAGTCGCTGCTGACGAACGCGCCTCTTTCGTTGTCGAACCAGAAGGCGCCGTTCGGGCGATGGCCACCCGGCAAGACCGCGGCGCGATCCTTCAAGGAGATAGCGATAACCTTCGACTGAAAGTTGTTTGATAACCTCAACTGGTCGCCGATCGTATCGCCGATCAAGACTCGAGGGCTTGCAACGCCCGGTTCGCCGGTGACCCCGTCGTCGGTCACCATTCGCGAAGAGAGATCGGATACAATGAAGCGCACCTTTCCAGCATCGCGATCGAACCATTGATTCCCGACTATCCCGTTCTGTGCCGGACCAGCGCCGGTAAAGATGGCAGCGTGGCCGGGGGCAGTGTAGGTCGGAACGTAGTCATAGTTCGCATTCGTAAAGACCGCGCCGCCGGTCATCAGACGCCGAAATCCCTGCCGACCGAAGAGCCGGCCAAATCGCTCGAGGAAGTCATACCGAAACTGGTCTACGGTTATCACCAGGACCAGCTTTGGCGCTCTTTCAGTATGGGGAGCCGATCGCCTGGAGGAGCTGGATTGCGTTCGGCTAACTGGAGTCTCTTGCTTTTGCGACCGGCCCGGCACTCCAAGCCAGGCGATCAGCAACAGGCAGAGGACGCCTGACCGTAACAGGGGCCTGTAACTCTTGCTCATTCTTTGATCAGCTTCCTAACGGGAGATCTAACCGAGCAATTACCGTAATTCACGGCGGCGGACGATGTCAACCAGACTGCTGGTTTATGGTTTATGGTTTAGGGTTTATGGTTTAGGGTTTATGGTCCCGAGAGCAGAAACCATAAACCACAAACCAGAAACCATAAACCAGAAAGCGTTTTTCGTTCTGCCGCACTCGGACTTGTGGTATAAGTGGCTCGCCATCTTCTGAACGACGTCCCTGTTGATATGGCCCCAGCCTCAAAGGATTACTCTGCGAGCGCGGCCGCGCGCCGCATTTTTGTGTCAAGGCGCATCGTTGTGATCGCTGTGTTTGCGCTTGGCTGGTCGGTGGTAGCCGCTGCTCTAACCCTTATCGTCAGGGGCACCCCAGCCGAGCGAGGAATGTCGGCGCTAGTGAAGGCGTGTCGATTTAAGCGCCCGATCGAACCAAGGCTTTCGGGGGGCCTTGGCGCGGCTGGATTTGACCCCTCCATGCACGGACCTTCCAGTGGATCCTCAGCCGACCGGGACACAGCCGAGGAGTTGCTTATGGAAGTGGCGACGCGGCGGGATGACGGTTATGCCCAGCTCGCCTACGGGCGGTTCCTGTTGACTGAGCTGCGATCGTCGGACGCATTGAAACGGTTAGGGCTGGCGGTTGAACGGCTGCCCCGAAGAGCCGACGCCCTCAACGACTTGGGCGCGTGCCTGCTTGAGCAAGGCAAGCCCGAAGATGCGCTTGAGCAGTTGAATCGCGCTTTGGAGATCGACCCGAAGATGCCCGAGGCCTTATTCAATCGAGCGCTGTGTTACGAGCGGCTGCTGTTGACGAACGCGGCATCCGAGGAGTTTACGGCTCTTCTTCAGATAGAGAACGACACAGACTGGCGGCACGAAATTCTGCTGAAGGCCAGGGCGACAAGGGGCGATGGCGCTGCTGCCATGAAGCCATCCGAGATCGTGGCGTCCTTTGACGAGGCGATCGAGAACCAGGACCTCGACGAAGCCGGCAAGATCTCTCGCGACAACCTCGAGGTGATCAACAAACATGTTGTGGAGGAGGTCCCTGGAGAGTTTCTCAAAGAGTCTCTGACCGGAGATGCCCACAAAATGCGTCGCGCTCTATTCGAGATCGAGTTTGCAGGCAAGCAGTTGCTGGCGGCTACAGGCGACACCTCGACTTCCGATCTCGCGGCTTACATGGCTCAGCTATCGGAAAGAGAGCGAGCTTCCGAGCTTGCGTTGTTTGCGGAGTACGATAGGGCACAGAAGACGCTGGGGCTTAGAAGATATGGAGAGGCACTGCTGGCATCGGAGCGAGCAGAAAGACAGTTCGCTGAGCGAGGTAATCTGGTATACCGACAATTTGCGGGCTACATCGTGGCGGGCAGCCTATACGGCGCAGGCGAACTGAATCGATCCGCGACAAAGCTCATGGAGCTCCTGGACTTTGTCGAGCGCCAGAGCTGGCCGTATAGGCGGGTACAATCGCTCAGCCTGTTAGGAGTCACTTACTCGCGCCTCGGCAATGATTCTCTTGGCCTCAAGTATTGCGAGCAGGCAAGGCAGTTCGGCAGCGGTCTCCCTCAGCTCGAAGCGAAGGCTTGCCAGTTTCTGAGCCTCGTGTACTTTCGACTGGGCGACCTCGACAAGAGACTCGAGTATCTCCGCAAATCTACCGAGCTCTATCTTTCGGGCGTGCCCAGCGTGACCGACCTGGCCAGCAACTTCGTCGACCTGGCGAGCCTGTATTCTATTCGCAGCAACCATGAACTGGCTCTGTTGTATGCCCGACAGTCGCTATCATATTCGAGACAGGCCGACGACAACGGCCGTGCGGCGCAGGCGGCGTCGATGGCGGCGGTGGAGCTCGCGAAGCTCGGAAGGTTCAAGCGGGCGGAAGAAGAACTGAACCGTGCTCTTACATACGTCGAGTTAATCGATAGCCCCAGGCAAAAGCAATACACCGAATCGGGCGTTCGCAGGCGTGGCGGCGAACTGGAGCTGGAGCAAGGAAATATTTCTCAAGCCCTCGATTATTACAACGACGCTGAGGTTCTCGCCAGGAACTCCGAAGACCAGGTGCTGCCACTGATAAGGGTGCTCCGCGGAAGGGCCGAGGCGTTCATCAAGGCTGAAGAGTTCGAGAAAGCTCGGATGGACCTGGACAGCGCAGCCAACCATCTCGAGCGATATCGCGACAGGATCGAGGAGCGGTCAGGTCGAAGCGATTTTCTCGATGCGAACTTCAGTGTCTTCGACGAGTTGATCGAACTTGATGCAGGGATTCTGGGTCAATGCGAGGATGCCTTCGACGTGTTGGAACAGTCGCGCGCGCGGGCACTGCTCGACGAGTTTCAGTCAGCTCAGGGAGGTGGAAAACCGCTCCAACTGGAGGCCGTTAAAGGTACGTTACCGGCGGACCTCAGACTTCTTGTGTATTCAGTGACCAGTAGCGGCACCTATATTTTTCTGGTGACTCGCGATGGCTGCTCGGTTACGCGAACGCCCGCAACAACCGAACTCCTCGATCGACTTGTGCACGATTACGTTTTGGCACTAAAGACCATAGGATCGATAGATCTGTTGCGGGAAAAAGGGCGGGATCTCTATGATCGCTTAATCGCACCGGTTGAGGATCAACTTGGGAAAAGCGATCTCCTCTGCATCGTGCCAGACAAGGCGCTTCACTTCTTGCCATTCGCGGCGCTCGTAGATCCTTCAGATCGGTACCTGATCGAGTCCCGACGACTGATATATGCGCCCTCGGCCTCAGTGCTTGTGCAATGCATCAAGGAAAGCGGTCGCAAGGCCACTGACGCGCCGGAGTCAATTCTCGCTGTGGGCAATCCCACGTTCAATCGCGATGCGTTTCCAGATCTTGAAGAGCTTCCCGATGCCGACCGCGAAGCGAGGGCCATCGCTGATCAGTATGACCCTAAGGCCAGGACCAGGTTGATTGGTCCAGACGCCACTAAAGAACGGGTCGTGAGCGCGCTCGGCAAATCCGACGTGGTGCACCTGGCAATGCATTGCGTGGTTGAAGGGAATGCCTCATGGCTCGCAGCACTGGTGCTCGCGGATCCATCTTTGAAGCAGACAAGAGAACTCTCGCCTTCCGTTGCAAGACCGGGGCGAAGCCGAAACATTGGCAAGCGGGAACCAGGAGTTGTAACCTTAAGCAAATCGACCCATTCAGATGGAGCTCCATCAACTAGTGATCGCGGCGGGGTGGCGGGCGTCG
>JBGPFL010000033.1:0-13479 GCA_041483295.1 Blastocatellia bacterium
AAATGTCCAAACTCCAGAGGTGCGACACGTCGCACCGCGTTCGCGTTGGCGCACCACTTCTGTTCCTTCCGTTGGGTGAGTCCGTCGAGCCTCTTTGGCGAGGATCGCGTCGCTATTGGCGGCAGTCGTCCCCTGCGAGTATCATCGATTGCGCGTCTGGCTTTGGCTCGAGAGTCCCGAAATCTGAGAGGCAATTCACAAGGTCGGATGACAATTTGATTTCATACCGCGGAAATTCGGGAGTGCCGGAGCCTGGAGCACGAGAGATCCAACGCGGTTTCGCGAGATCGCCTTCGTAGTGCCTCACCTGACCTCGCGAGTGTAATTCCCGGATCGCAGGAGGGCAAAATGGGTATCGCCAAAACAACCGCTGAATATGAAACCTGGTTAAGCTCACAAACGGCCCTGGCCGACGACGAAATCAAACTGAAGCATAAGAAGATGGCCTGCGGCGAATTCCCTTTCCTGAGAGCCACGTTCTACCGTTGGGCTCATCTATTTCCGAAGCATTGTGAGGAGTTATGCAAGGCCCCCAGCATCCTTGGTGTCGGGGACCTCCACATAGAGAATTTTGGAACCTGGCGAGACGCTGAAGCGAGGCTTGGATGGGGAGTGAATGACTTCGACGAAGCGTGCCTCCTCCCGTATACGAACGACCTGGTCCGCCTTGCAACCAGCGCTTATTTTGCCGGGTTGGATGCCGCGAGTCCGCTCAGCCTCGATTTCAAGGATGCCTGTCAAGCAATTCAGGAGGGATACCTCAAAGGGACCGAGAAGCCTCGACCTTTTGTGTTGGCCGAAGATCATGGCTGGCTGCGAGATATCGTGATGAGGGAGCTCGTTGACAGGGGTTCTTCAGGCGGCGAAGGCGCGGGCAAGGATGACGTGTTCAAGAAGTTCTATAAGAAATACACGACTTTGGACGACGTCCAGGGGGAGATTCCGGGCGACGCCAGAGCAGCATTAAATGAGTGCTTCCCGCAACCTACTCCTGCATACGAGATCAAGCACCGCGAGGCGGGACTGGGTAGTCTGGGGCGGCGGCGATTTACCGCCGTCGTAAGCGATTGGCAAGGAGGCATCATTGTCCGTGAAGCCAAAGCGTTGGTTCCGTCCGCGTGGCTGTGGGCTAATCAGGAACGAGATGAATCGTCTGGCGCAGCTCTAACGGCAAAGAGAATCTATTATCGGGAGATCGTAGCCCAGTCGGTCCGATCTGCTGATCCGTGGCTTATGGTATTTGACCAGTGGGTGGCGCGCCGCCTGGGGCCAGATGCCTTCAAGGTTGAAATTCAAGATCTCGAGCTGAAGGCCCATGCGAAAGAAGAACTCACAAAGAAACTCCTCGAGGCGATGGGGAGAGAAATCGCTAACATCCATTCGCCCTCCAGTGCTTCATCGAGCGGAATTGTCGAGCATCTAAGGGCAATCTCCAATAATCATCAGTCGGTTAAATGGCTCTTCGATGCGGCAATGACAATGGTGAAGCAGACCCAGGAGGACTTTCGTGATTGGAAACAAGAGGGTCATAAATGCCCACCTGATAAGGACTAGGAAGCGGATCCTAACGCGTCCTGTCCCTGGCAGGAGGAAGAACCGGTTTATGCCACTAAGACACGAAGACACGAAGACACGAAGACACCAAGCTACACCAGGTCGATGTACACATAACTCTAAACACTTTATCCTCGTCGTGTCTTGGTGTCTTAGTGGCAATTGCAGTTTTTTCGCAGCCATGCTAGGGGCAGTCCGCAATCCGAGAAGGATGCAAGATAGTAACCACTGAACTAAGCCACTGCGCAGTAGGAATACCCCTATTCTTAAACCGTTGTCGCTAACCTCGCCTTCTTCGTAGAGGTCGCAGCGGATAACTATAGGCAGTGTTCGTGGGTGCTGCCGATCAGGATCTGTGTAGGTGTACCGCCCGGCGGTCGAAGCTTCTGCCTTGCTTCAGAGCGCAGTCAAGTTTTGTCGGGCTTGCGCAGGACGACTACAATGCGGTGAGTGAAGCATTCCTGCACCACCGGCACGCGAGACAGCAAATAGGATATCCATGCGTAGTAGCGCATCTTCCATGCCGCATACTGGCGAGACCTCTTACTGAACAGCGGCAGAAGCTCCAGATGCGCAACTTCAAACTGGGAGCTCTTCAACATCTGTCTGAACCTTCGGATTGTCGTCCCGTTCATGCCATACAATTTGTCGCCGGGGCGTAGAGGCTGCGGCGAGTATCCACCGCCTCTTTCTTCGAGCAGTTCGTCAATGGCACGCAAGAGAACTGCTCGTGGAAAGAGCAGGTTTGCGTAGGGCAGCCACGAGATGTATCCATTCAGGTGCGCGCCTATAGGATGGAAGTAGGGTGGAAAAACGGTCAAAAACAGTCCGCGAGGCTTGAGCACTCTGAAAGATTCGGCCATACAGGCCTCGGGATCTCGCACGTGTTCGAACCCGTCGTAGCACAAGACCATATCCAGGCTACTGCTGGCGATTGGAAGCTCTTCGCCGACACCGACTATGAAAGAGGTCTTATGTGAGCCCATTGATCGGGCAAAGTGGGAACCAGGCTGAGTCTCTCTGTGATCTATTCCTAATCCCACGCAATGGCCTCCCGCCAGTCGTTGAAACTCAACTGCTCTACCGCCGAACCCGCAGCCAAGGTCAAGGATCATTTCTCCAGACAGCTTCACAAAACCGTTAAAGAATCTTAGGAAGCCGCAGCCCGGCGTCCTTTCCTCCTCATAACTCAGCCTGGCTTGTCTGATGCCTTTTTCGAGTGTGATCTGCTTTAGCGGTAGATAGTCGGGCCCGGGATAAGCAGGCAAAGACCGCAAAGCCGCTTTAGCAATCTTTGTCAAAAGACCGCTCATAAGGAACTCCTCATCAATTGACAGGTATTTGAATCCGGACACGGGCGGAGACTACGTTCTCAGCTAAGGGCCATAGACCCGTCGGCCAATTGCGATCACAGCCGCTTCACAGGCATCTTCCTCGTCATACGCGAACGGCCTTTGAAGCGTTGCCGCTCCCGCGACAGTCGCGGGCACAACCTGGAATCCCTCAGCCAACCAGATCGCGCGGGACCCAACTCCCGCAATCACGTGTGAAATTCTACCTGCGAATAGAGAGGCGTTCAAGCGGACGCACACCTAAACTGTTTGAGAGTTGCCAGTGGCAGTGTGGGAATCTTGTGAGCCGGTTACGTTGGCAATGCAGCTTTGGAGGGCTTGCCTGCCAGCCCTGCTCCGCCATCCATACGAGGGGTTGCTGTCCAACCCCAACCGGGTTGCGCCAAAGCCTTCGGGCTTGCACAAGCCCATCGCGACCCCGAATGGGCCGATGTAGACGGTTGCGTCCCTTGATTCGGCATTCCAAATAGATGTCCAAAGAACGATCTAGAGACTGTGTTAGAATGCGTTCCGGTTCAAAAATGAGGCTCTGTGGTGCCGCCATATCGACTTGTTTCTAAGCCTATGGCGCATTTCAGCCAAGAGGTCAGGCCATGAATTAGTAAAGGCCTTGCAGCGCCCTGCCGGGGAAGCAATCGGCGCTGCGAGCCTTCGACAGACCATCACATCGAACGTGTGACGGGCTTTCAGTGTCTTTTAGTGCATCGCCCGTCAGCGAGATATGGAGCTGACGTGCAAATCAATGCAAGACGGTGCCCCGAATGGAATAGATGCTCAGGCCCGGAGACACGATACCGTAAGACTCTTGCGTCTCTGCGCGGCTGGGCTCCAGCCATCCCGAATACGCTGAAGATCCTTATCAAAGGTTTTCGCAAAGGTCCCGCGCTTGTTGTTGCGGCCGTTGGCGGGACCGTACTGATACTGATGATGTATGCGCCCTTGAGACAAGCGGAGGGAGGCGACTCTGCCGTCTACGACTACATAGCACAGTCTATACTGCGAGGCCAGATTCCGTATCGAGATGTAGTAGACATCAAGTGGCCAGGTGGCCCTTACCTTAGCGCTTTGGCGATGGCGGTGGGCAAAGCGGCAGGAGTGAGGGATGTCATAGCAGTCCGACTGTTTCAAATCATTGTATGCGGCCTGCTATCCCTGGTGACTTTTCTGGTTGCCGTAAGGTTCTTGCGCAGCCGCGCTGGGGCGACGATAGCATGTCTGTTTCCGTTGATGAACTATCGATTCGCCGGGTGGGTCGTGGGCGGAACTCAGCCAAAGCTGCTGATGATCCTCTTCGGTATGCTCGCACTTCTCTCAGTAGACGCCGACGAATCGTTCTGGGGCGGGTTCTGCTCGATGCTTTCGTGCCTATGCTGGCAACCAGGACTGCTTTTCACCGGCGTCGCTTTCCTGGCGAAATCGAAGTATCTAACGAGTTGGCGTGATTTGCGTGCCCTCAAGATCGCCGCTGGTGCTGCCGTGCCGCTGGCAGTTCTTTTCTGCTATTTCTTGTTGAAGGGCGCCTTCGGTGACTTTTGGAGCTGGACCGTGACCTACAACTACAGCGTGTTCGGCCCGGAAGCTGTTAGAACGCTTCCCGACGCGCTTTCACGTATCTGGAAAATAGTCAGCAAGATCTTCGAGGGCGACGTGCCGATAGTAATCTTTAGTGCAATCGGGTTCTTGTGGCTGTGTGTTGAGCGCATACGTATCAGATTCACGGCCACGAGTTCGGGGGCTCTGGGCGAGCGCTTCGAAGATGCAATCGTTATCGCGCCACTGGTCTACCTGGCATTCTGCTTGATCAACTTTCAGGCCGGGCCGGACTTGATCCCGCTGTTTCCATTCATTGGACTCTTTGCAGGATGGTTGCTGGTGAGGCTTAGCCATCTGGTTTCGACGCGAGTATCGCCAACCAAGATGGTTGCGAGAGCTCGGTGGGAGATCGCAGTACAATGCATTGCGGTGGTTTGCATTGTCCTTCTGGTAGTCGTGCGAGGCGCCCGGTATAGCCTGGACGGGCTGACGCTTCCAGATCAGGACCGAGCGATGAAGCCCATCGCCGAACTTTTGGAGCCCGACGATAAGATCTACGTTCACGGGGCGGCTGAATACCTCGTACTGCTCAATAGGCCAAACCTTAATCCCTACGTCCTGATGGACTGGGATGCAGACGAGTTCGCTGCCACACGGAAGGCCGGCGGGTTTCAACAGATCGTCGATGAGATGGAAGCTCAACGGCCGAAGCTCGTCGTCCTGTCCAGACTTAAGAAGCTCGTGCATTCTAAAGAACTCTCCTCATGGGCAGAGGAGCATTACGACGAACTAGAGTCCCAGGGGCGGGTCAAGTTGTATGTCCGAAGGAATCGATGATTTTGGGCTGCTTCCCCTCTGGCACAAGCTTGTAAACGGAGCGGCTTCGCTACGAAATGGCATCAAGGAATGCAGTAGGGCCACCGTTGCGGACGAGACAGCATAGCGTTTGCCTCGTCGTCATTCTTGAACCGCTCTCTCACTGGATCCCAAAAGACTTTCCGCTTCAATTTCATGGCGACGTGATGAAGCAAGCAAGCAGTGCAGGACCTGTGTCCTACCTCGACCGGCGCAATGGGCTGTTGCCGAGATCGCACACACTCGAGCCAGTTGGCATGATGCTCTTTACTCTCGTAGAGGTGAATCTCCTGTGGTCCGATGATCGAAGTGATGATCCTTGGATCGCTGGCAGACAGGGCTTTATTGTCCTTCAGCTTTGCTACCGGATCGCTGGCGGTCACAGTCTCGTCACCGCGGGAGACGAACACCCACCCTTCTGAACCCTCGAACTTGATGCCGTTGGCAAAGTCATCACTGATGATCATTCTCACGCCGTCGGCGTACAAGGCCTCTGTCTTGAACTTGCCGTGTACGTCCCACAACCCCCTAGTAGGGAATTCCCCCCAGCCGGATACCTCGACTGGACCCGTGTACTCGGTCCCCATAGCCCAGTGAGCGCTGTCTATGTGATGAGCGCCCCAGCCCGTAATCATTCCCGCCCCGAACTGCTCGCAGCGCAGCCAGCCTGGACGGCCATAGTCGTTTTGCGGGTGAACACGCTTCTCTGTGTAGTACACGTAAGGTGTGGACCCCAACCACATCTGATAATTCAAATTGCCGGGCATCGGCATCTCGAGCTCTGGGTCACCTGACGGGTCAACCGGGAGACCTACATAGACCGTCTTCAACCGGCCGATGCGGCCATTGCGAACTAACTCGGCGGCATAGCGAAACTGTGGCGAGGAGCGTTGCTGGCTGCCAAGCTGCAGGATACGTCCAGTGCGTTGGACCGCGTTGCTCAACGCCCTGCCTTCCGAAATGGTGAGTGAAGCCGGTTTCTGCAGGTACACGTCCTTACCTGCTTCAACCGCGTCGATGGCGATGAGCGCGTGCCAGTGATCCGGCGTACTCACGACCACCGCGTCGACCTCTTTGTTCTTTAGGAGTTCGCGGTAATCAGAATAACCGGTGACGCCGTCGTAGGTCTTTCCGGTCTTCTTGCTGTAGTAGTCATTCACCAGTCTCTTCGCATCTTCCACTCTCTTGCTGTCGAGGTCGCAGACGGCCATGATCCGAGCGCTCTCGTACTTCAAGACAGCCGGCATGTCATGTCCGCGCGAGATGCGTCCGGTGCCGATGGCGCCGACGTTGATCCGGTTGCTGGGAGACTTCTGCCCGAACACCGAGGCTGGGACGATTGACGGAAAACCCTGAGCAACGAATGCCGAGGTGATTGCCCCTCTTCCCGCCGCCTTGATGAAGTCTCGACGCGACACTTCATTCCTGCGGTCGTTTCTCATAACGCCTCCCTAAATCGTTTCTCGTTTCTCGTTCGTCGTTTCGTTCTTTTCGGTTACGTTCAATCCTCTCAACAGAACGAGAAACGTAAAACGAGAAACGAGAAACGATGCTTTCAAGCCTTGAGGTTCAGTCGTTGAGCCTGGTGTTGAGCTTTCAGCACCAGCTCGGTCGCAAGAAAGCAGTGCGCCTGCGACATCGCCGTTTCGGTCCGGTTGAGTATGTCTGAGATCAGTTGCTCGCCATAGGGCAACGCCTGGTTGCTGCAATCAATGTATCGAGTCTCATTCTGATCCACGAGGAACAGGTGGCTGCCGCCGGACCTTCCGCCAATGTCGATGTTCTTGCGAATCTCTATGAAGCCTTCGGTGCCCAGGATCGTCAACCGGCCGTCTCCCCATGTCGCCAGCCCATCGGGCGTGAACCAGTCGACGCGGATGTAGCCCGTGCCGCCGTCGCCGCGCAGCACCAGATCACCGAAATCCTCAAGCCCGGGATACTCCGGGTGATGAACGTTGCCGACCTGCGAGGCGACCACGTCAGCCCGAGTCGATCCCGTGAAGAACAGGAACTGATCGGCCTGGTGAGAAGCGATGTCGCAGATGATGCCGCCGTATCTCTCGCGCTCGAAGAACCACGCGGGCCGTTGCTTGGGAGTCATGCGATGCGGCCCAAGACCGATAGTCTGAATGACGCGACCAATCGCTCCCGCCTTCACCAGCTCTCCCGCTTTAACGGTAGCCTTGTTTTCGAATCGCTCGCTGTACATTATCGAGTAGATGCGGCGAGTCTGGGCCTGTACACGACGCACCTCGGCGAGCTGTGCGAGGGTAGTGATGCCCGGCTTGTCTGCCATAAAGTCTTTGCCGTGCTGCATCACCCTGATGCCCAACGGGGCGCGCTCATCAGGGATCGAAGCGCTCACCACAAGCTGGATCGAGCCGTCCTCGAGGATCTCGTTCTCGGTACGGGCGAGCTTTGCCTGCGGGAACCGTTTGGTAAAAGCCGCGGCGAGGTCGGGCTCTTTCGCGTAGAACGAGATCAGCTCGCCTCCTCCCCGCAGCACGGCCTCGACCTGGCCGTTGATGTGGCCGTGGTTGAGTCCGATTGCGGCAAACTTGATCCTGGGCGGAGTCTTGCGCGTTTCCTCCGGCCTTCCTTGACGTTCCACAGGATGACTGTTCCCGCTACTCGCCATCAGGCCGAAGGCTTTTCGAGGCAGGGCCGAGATTGCAGCCGCCCCTCCCGCTACAGATTCAATGAATTTACGCCGACCAATTTTCTTCATCGTGATACTCCGATTAAAGTAGGGAATCTAACAGCATCAGTTTAGATCACAACCGACATTTTGATTGAATCTTGCAGATCGTTACGAACGACTGGACTGCTGAATCGCTCCTACTTATACAGGTGACTTATGGCTCCAGGCAAGTTTTCTGCGGTTCGGTCGGTGTGAGACTCGACCTCCCGCTGATCAGACCCGATAGTGCTCACAGTCATAGGCCTGTGAGCGCCTTCCCTAGCTCCTTCTTGGTCGCGCCCGCCGCCAGAACCGCGCGCACCAATAGGTCGAGAGAGACGGTAGGATCGCCGGCTTCAATTTTGGCTACTCGTGACTGGCTCGATTTCATTCGTGCTGCCAGGGCGCCCTGCGACAGGCTGTGTTTCTCGCGCTGCTTCTTTACAGCGTCGGCAAGGGCAAGCTTGATTTCAACAAGCGTCTGCTCTTCCCCGCTGAGTTCGAGGAACTCGTCGGCAGACCCGGCCCGCCAACCTGCTCGCTCGAGTCTCCTGCGCTTTGCGGTCTTCATCGTTCCTCCTCTTCAACCGACAGCATCATAGATCCTAAGGCGGCGCTTGCAGTTTTCTAAAACGCTCTTCGGTGTCCTGTCGGTCGCCTTCTTGAACACCTCAAGAATGATTATTGCGTCCGAATCGATCCGAAGGATCAATCTCCATATCCTTGCTTCGTCCGTTATACGCAGTTCGTGACAGCGCAAGCCAATCGAGGGCATAGGCCGACAATGCGGCATACCCAAACTGTCACCGCGCTGTAAACGCCTTAGCAGGTATCCCGCCTCAATGCGCGCCTCCCTGGTGAAAGGCGGGGTCTTGACAGTCGCCGTGCAGCCAAACAAGGAGCTTATGCGTCGGTGACATCGGAATTATTATATGTCAGTTTTGACATAGGGGTAAAGAATCATTCGCATGGCCCTCGTTCCGCGGCCGTCGTCTGGCCTTTCGCACAGGAAGGAGCAGATGACTCGACCTGCCAGCTCACTTGCAC
Organism: Blastocatellia bacterium; assembly: GCA_041483295.1. Classification (GTDB taxonomy): domain Bacteria; phylum Acidobacteriota; class Blastocatellia; order UBA7656; family UBA7656; genus DASYSA01. The sequence continues at coordinate 9,022 of JBGPFL010000033.1, forward strand.
GGCGGAACGTCGAGGAAGGGAAACGTCTGGTGTAGCACGAGCATTAGGCATTTCCTGAGAGAGAACGATTGTCACTGGAGTGGAAGCTTGAGAATCGCATCGATCTATCGGCGGCCGAAGATCAGCGCTTCCCCTTGAAGATTCAAGAGGTAAAGCGCTGATTCGGGAAGTCTTGGTACAATGTTGCCCCCAAACCGTCTGTATCATTTCCTGGGTGTCTTTGCTGCGACTCTGATCCTGGCGCCGTTTGTATTCACTGGTTCCTCGTCCGGGTCTGGTGAGACTACTCTCGAACCGCTCGAGGACGCTTACGTTCGCAATCGCGCTAGCGCCGGCGACAACTTCGGCTCGTCAAGCTCGCTGACCACGAGGACCAAGCCTAACGACAAAGACCTTCGCTGGGCTTACCTGAAGTTCGACCTCTCGAGCATTGACGGGAGGGTGACTCGCGCGACGCTCCGTCTGTACGGAGCTATGAAAGGCTCCAGCTCTAGCGAAATCCCGGTGGCCGCGCACGCAGTTGCCGACACTTCCTGGACCGAGAGCAACATCAACTGGAGCAACAAGCCCACGGCCGCGCCCACTCCGCTGGCCACCGTTGTCGTGTCCGGCGCCGCCCCCAGGTACTACGAGTGGGACCTCACCTCATATCTTCAACAGGCAAAGCAAGCGGGACAGGGCTCCGTTAGCATGGTGTTGAGCAACGCAGAAGCGACCGCCAGCTACGTGAGATGGAACTCGCGAGAGGCCGCTGACGATTGGCCCCAGCTCGTGATCACCACCGCTGCCGCTCTGCCCGTCAGCAGGATGGATACGATCACCTTTCACGGAGACCGCCAGCGGCTCGGATGGAACCCCAACGAATCCGTACTCACGCCGGCGAGTGTTTCGAGCGGGCGATTCGGACCGGTATGGGACTCCCCGCAGTTTGATTCGGTAGTGGTCGAAGGAAGGACCTATGCGCCCCACCTCTATGCCTCCCCGCTCTACGTCGATGATGTGCTGCTGACTGGAGGGAGCTTCAGCGGTTTGAGATTCAGCGTAGTCTTTGCCGCGTCGAGCAATGGTTTCGTCTATGCCGTTAACGCATTTCCCACAAGCGGTCCCAACCCGGTTCAGCCGGGCCGGATTCTGTGGAGAAAGCGACTCGGAACTCCCGCAATGTCATCCAGCCTCGATGGCGTGCCTCTCGGTATTCTGAGCACGCCCATTATCGATCTCCACACGGCACCGCCGCGAATGTACGTGACATGTGCTGACGCCGTGGCTGGATGGCAGGTCTTCGCGCTCGACATCACTAATGGGAATGTTCTGGCCGGTTGGCCAGTTGAAATCGACGACGCGGTTCTTGCGCCTATCAATGGCAACGGCCCGGCCGAGTTTCGAGATGCGAAGGACATGTCGCAGCGCGCGGCGCTCAATCTCAATGCAGAAGGCAGTCTCCTCTACGTATCGTTCGGATCGCACATAGACGGAGGAGCAGGCTGGATGGTGGTCGTCGACGCGGTCAGCCCTCGAGTCTTGAGCGGGTTCTCGGGCGCCGCCTCATCGGCGCGAATTGCGAACGCCGGTATGTGGGGTGCAGGCGGACCTTCCATAGACGCGGGTGGACGCGTGTATATCACAACCGGCAACAGCACTGCTCAGTCGCCTGGCGCCACAGGCGTCTGGGGGCAATCGCTTCTGGTGTGGCGTCCCGGGCCGGCGCTTCAGTTGGCGGGAACGTATACGCCGTTCAACCACTGCCAACTGGACGAGATGGATATCGATCTCGGCGGTGGCTCGCCGATCATCATCCCGGACCTCGATCCTGCAACGACCAGCACACCGCACTTGGCCGCCTTTGGGGGCAAGCAAGGTAACATCTATCTAGTAGACCGCGACAATCTCCCCGGACGAACGGACAGCCGGCCGCCGTGCAGCGCCGATTCTGCGATGGACCGTTCGTTATTACCTCCGCAGATTCAGCCACAATTTGGCGCACGTGGGCCGCTCAATGTTTTTGGTCCATACTCTGACACGTACGGAAACGCAGACCGGGCCAAGATGCGCAGCACGCCGGCTTACTTCCGCGGCCCAGACGGATCGCACTACGTGTTCCTGTCCGGTTCCACCAAAGCAGCGGTTGATTCCACAATTGCGGTGCCGCCATGTCTGGTCAGATTGCGCATCGTAACCGCGCCCAGAACGCCCGCCTATCTGGCCATCGACGGCGCGGAGAACAGTCTGGTGTTCCTCAACCCCGGCTCTCCTGGCGTTACCAGCAATGCGTCCAAGGAAGCGATCGTCTGGGTGCTGGACGCCAACATCCCACGCCTGTTCGCGCTCGCGGGGTCCGACGTGCCTCACCCGGTCCTTTACGCAGTGGATGCTGGAACGCTCAAGCCCCTTTGGCGCTCGACGCCGAACCAATTGATGGTGGGCGGCAAGTACAGTACGCCGGCAATCTCCGGTGGAGTCGTCTTCGTTGGAACTGATCGAATCCAGGCGTTCGGTCTCAAGTGAGGTGGTCCCTTTCTGCGCTACCGCCTAAGGCAGAACGCGCGCTGGGCCAACCTGCAAAGAACGGCCAGTCACCCTTGGTCAACTCTCCGACCCCTGCTGCTAAGCCCGTTACAGTGAGCCTGGCGAAACAGCTACTTCGCTCTCCAAAGGCCGCCTGGAAACGTGACCCTTCCCAAATCAACTATTGCTTCAGCCCCTATTGTGAATTAGCATCGTAGCATTCGCTTGGCTGCCCCTCATGTGACAACGTGCGAGGCAGTGGAAGAGCACGCCAGCCCGGGTGTGCTTTGGTCCAATCTTTCTCCTCGCCTCAAAAAGCAAAAAACCGAGACACCAACTGATTTGAGGGAGTGCCCGCGTGCTTATTAGAGTATCGAGTTCGATTCTGATTGCCCTTTCAATTGCTTCAGTAGCCTTCGCCGATTGGAGCACGTATCAACGCGACCCCGGACATACCGCGTATTCGCCGGAAACAAGGCTAAGCGCGGCTAACGCTGCGAACTTGACCACGGCGTGGACATTTAGGACCGGCGGTCTGGTGAGCGGCACGCCTATCATTGCCGGCGGAGCGGTCTACGCCGGATCCTGGGACGGTAAGATGTACGCGCTCGATCAGATCGATGGCCGGCAGCTTTGGAGCTTCGACACCGGCACAGTTGCCGATTCGTGCGGCAACACCTACGGTATCGACAGCACCGCGGCGTTCTTGGATGGCACGCTATACTTCGGCGCTGCCGACTGCACGTTGTATGCCCTGAATGCGGCGACCGGCGAGCTCATCTGGCGCACCCAACTCGCCGACAGCACTAAAGGATTCCACTTATGGTCGTCGCCGGTGATCTTCGATGGGCGACTCTATGTCGGTTTGGCTTCGCACTGCGACAGCCCGTGCGTCCGGGGCAGCATCGTTTGTGTCAGCGCCAGCGATGGCCGGGTATTGTGGAACTTCTATGTGGCTCCTGAAGGCAGTACCGGTGGCGGAGTCTGGTCTTCGATAGCAGTCGACACCAGCAAGCGGTTGGTCTTTGCCACGACTGGGAATTACTGCGAGGGCGAAGATACTTACTCGGACTCGATCGTAGCTCTCGACGTTCAGTATGGCTCGCTGGTTTGGGTCTATAAGAACATAAACCAAGACTCGAACGACCTCGACTTCGGAGCATCTCCCGTGTTTTTTGAGGTGAACGGACAACCGGCGCTGGCGGCTGGATCGAAGGATGGCCACTGCTATGCCTTGAACCGGGAGACGGGCCAACTGATCTGGAATAGCAGGGTCACCGATGGGGGCGCCGAGGGTGGGATAATCTCGTCGCCGGCCGCCGCGTACGGGATGATCTTCATGGGGGCATCCGTGGACGGTGACGAGGCAGGCAAAGTTGTTGCGCTCGACCAGAACGACGGCCACATAGTATGGGAAGCAGTGCAGTCTGCTCCAGTGCTCGGCCCGGCCTCAGTCGGTGGCGGCGTAGTCTTCATCGGCGGCGCGGACGGTAAGGTGCGCGCCTATGATGCGATGACGGGCACAGAGTTGTGGAGCAGGCAGACGGGTCCTGCGTTCAGCGGCGTCTCGATTTCGGACGGCCGCCTCTTCGCCGGAGGCGGGTATAGCGTCTATTCATTCACGCTGGCCACTCCGAAGATAGTGACGGAAAGCTTGCCAGACGGAAAAGTAGGACGGGTGTACGCGGCGACACTGCAGGCGAGTAGCGAACAACCTCTCGCCTGGTCGATTGCTTCCGGCGTCTTACCGCCCGGGCTCGCGCTCAGCCTTGCCGGTGAGTTGGCGGGGGTCCCCACCGATCCAGGAGAGTTCACCTTCGTGGCGCAGGCTTCGGATTCAGATGGTCAGATCGGATCAGCGAACCTTCAAATCACCATCGCCCCGCAGGAGACGATAACAGTGACCTCGCCGGTCGATGGCGACAAGTGGAAGATCGGCCGGAAACACGAAGT
>JBGPFL010000034.1:0-13429 GCA_041483295.1 Blastocatellia bacterium
CCCGGGTTTGGCCGCAAGCAGCCGGTCGAGGTCGGCCCGCACAACCGAGTGTGAAGAGAAGTTTCTCGGATCACCATTCGATCGGCCTGCGATCCGCTCTCTTGCGGCCGGCGCAAGCAGATGGCGCTTGTGTGTTTCGGAAAACACCAGCGCCCCGCTCCAGAACAACTCCTCGCCCGCCGCCAGTCTGCGCATCAGGTCGGGCGCGAACCTTCGCAGCTTCGACGGCGCCCCCGCGCCTAATGCTCGAAGCGCAAGCTCTCCCGTGGCCGCTATCGCTCGCCGCAGCGGAGCCGGCAACTGGACCAGGTATCGCCAGCCGTAACGATAGAGATTCAGATAGTAGGCGTAGTGAATGTAGCCGCAGAACAGTTCGTCTGAGCCTTCGCCGACCTGAACGACGGTGGTGCCGCTCTCGCGCGCGAGCTTCGACACGTAATAGAGCGGCACACAGACGGGGTCGGCTATCGGCTCGTCCTGATGAAAGATCAGATCGGGCAGAAAATCGATAAGCTCCTCCTGCCCGATGATCACCTCATGGTGATCAGTGCCGTACTGACGGGCGACGAATCGCGCCTCCTCGAGTTCGTTGTAGGCTGTCTGATCGCGAAAGCCCACGGTGAAGGTCCGCACCGGCTGCGACATCAAACGAGCCATCAGAGCCACATTCGCGCTGGAATCGACCCCACCCGAAAGAAGGACCCCGAACGGCACGTCGCTCATCATTCGCTTATCTATCGACTCTGTCAGCAGCCTGAGGACCTCATCCGCACACTCGCGCTCGTCCACTTCACGGACTCCGCTCATGGTGCGGCCGGGCACGATCGCGTCCCAGTACCGTTTTATCTTCACTTCACCGCGCGCATCGCATATGAGCATGCAGCCGGCGGGCAGCTTCTGAATTCCGGCGAACAGAGTCTGCGGTGCGGGAGTGGTCAAGAAGGTCAGGTAGTGGTAGAGGGCCTCTTCATCTATATCGCGAGTGACAGCCGGGTGGGCGAGGATGGCCTTTATCTCCGAGCTGAAGATCAAGCGCCCGCCCGTCAAAGTGTAGTAGAGGGGCTTGACGCCTATCCGATCGCGGGCGAGCACCAGGCGGCCTTCCTTCTCATCCCAGAGTGCGATGGCAAAGTCGCCTTCGAGCTCATTCACGAAGTCGAGGCCCCGCTCTTCGTAGAGATGAATGATCGTTTCCGTGTCGGTCCGGGAGCGGTACTGATGCCCTTGCTCGACCAACGCTGATCTCAAACGCCCGTGGTTGTAGATCTCGCCGTTGAACGTAATCCAGACCCGAAAGTCCTCATTGGGCATGGGATTATGTCCGGCAGGCGACAGATCCACGATTGAGAGCCGGCGATGGCCCAGACCCACGCGTCGATCTTTCGTGACGAACACACCGGCGTCGTCTGGTCCGCGATGCGGCATCGTATCGCGCATCCGCACGACGAGCGATTCATCAACCGCCGGGACGCTCACCCCGTATTCGTAAATTCCACAAATGCCGCACATAAAATAGCAGGCAGTAGGCAGCAAGCAGTAGGCAGTATGGAGGAGGAGGCAGGCAGTAGGCAGCAGCCAATATGCAGTACGACCAAGCAGGAGGGAGAAGGCCGGTTTTCGTCTACTCCCCACTGCCTACTGCCTACTGCCTGCTGCCCGCTGCTTACTGCATACTGCCTACTATTCCTTTCACTTTTGCTTCGTCGCCTGCCCGGTAAGGTATCAATAAGATCGTGCTCTCAAAAGGAACCAGCGTCTGAAGCCGGAATATGATAGCAGAAGCGATGGTGCGCGTCCCGTAGGCGGCCGATACCCAACGCTCCGCGATCTCCATTTCGAGCCCGGCAGCAGCCGCAGGAACAATCGCCAGCGCCGCATGCTCCGCGCGCGCGACGACGCGGTGGCCCTCGTAGATCGAGACATCAAGCCCGGAGTCGAAGTTGAAGAAGAATTCAAACTGATGGCTTCCGCTGCCTGTGAAAGTATCCTTGATCTTCCAATAGCCCGCGTGCTTTTGGAAGGTGACAACGCGCCGATGCTCGACCGGCTCGGCCAGGTTCGCATAGGCATGATGAACGGCGTCCAGCGTGTCCCGCTCGCCGGTGCTCTCCCACGTGTGGATCTCCGGTCTGACATTACGGCCCAACGAGAATGGCTGGCCCTCGCGACTCGGGCTTATGTCGCGGCCGTCTACTCGAACCGTGTTGTGATAAGCGGTCGAGCGAAAGAGATTGCGCAGCTCCTCGTCCGCCGTATACCCGAACGTGCCGGGATCGCGCAGGAAAGTGCGGCCGAAAGCGAATAGATCGATCGACAACGCGTCCGAATGAGCGTGCGAGCCGCGGCCTCGCGCGCCGTGATCGCCGCAGTCGATGATGGCATAAAGGGGTCCGGCACGCTGGATATAGATCTGGGACTCGTTGAAGGCCCGCGAACCGAAGACGGGCTCGGTCAAGGGCTGTTTCTCGAAGCCGCGAAGCCCGTCCGGGCCGAACCACCAGATCGCCTCTTCGTCGATCCGGTCCGCATACTTGAACCCGCTTTCTTGAAACAGCACGGCGGCGATCGACAACAGGTACGAGTGATCCAATGCGGGTCGCGTTTTGAATCGCAGCACTCGTCCATCGTCAGAGTCGCCAATCGACGGCGCGGTGAGATCCGGCTTCAGATAGTGACGTGCGAAGTCGAACATGCCTTCGAGCCGGGCCTCATGCGCGCGCGGCAACTGGATTCCATTTGCTCTGCACATTGAAAAGAAGAGGGTGAAGATCTCCAACACGAAGCGGTGGTAGCCGATGGTTCCCTCGTAGCTCACTCCATCGCCAAGCACCTGCTTGTTCATCTCTTCGAGTAGCTGGCTCCTGCTGAAAGCGACCCAGCTCTTTGACTCCTTCAGATCAGGCAGAGTCATTCCGAGAGCAAAGAGACCTATCAGGTTCGACAGGTAGTGATTGCTCGTTACGCGATAAGAGAATTCGAGGTTCGCCCGGATGAAGCGGCCATGCGCGACGAGCAACTTCAGGATCAACGCTAGGGCTTCGTCGCCGAGGAGCGGTGAACCTCGAAATAACTCGAGCGCCGCAATCAGGCTCACTGTCCGGATGCCGGCCTCCATCGCAACTGTCCAGTTAACGCCGAAGCGCGGCGGGTTAGACTCAAACCAGGATGCGATTTGACTCAGGAATTCCTCGGTGTAGCGCTCATCACCGGTCAGTGCATACGCCTGCCCGAGCACGGTGAGGTGCTGAAGGCGATTCAGCTCCCACACGGCGCGCACATCGGAACCCGGTTCGAGCGTGAACGGGACCCGTGTGAAATGAAGAAGCGGCCAACGCTTTCTCGTCGAAGGATCGGCATGCCAATCGATCGGAGATCCAAGGTCTAACTCGCGGCCGAAGACAGGGATCCGATGGGCGAGTATCGCCTGAGCCCGGTGTTTGATCTCTTCTACAGCTTCAGGAAAAAGTTGTTTGACGATATCCGCTGTGCCGGCGAGGTTGGCGAGACCGGAAGTCAGATGGGGACGCTCGCCCTCGCGGATCCGCCGCGCTACGTCGGCGAAAGGGCCAGCCACAAGTGCGGCCGTGAGATCATCGTCGGTCAGGTAGCTCTTGTCTGGTTGATCTGCGACCCGGCGGTAGGCGCGGGCGGTGCGGCGCTTTACCCGCAGTGCGGCCTCGGCTGCCACCTCCCATGGAGAGAGGCCGTCGAGTTTTTCGCGTATTGTGGTCACACGTTTCAATGGGAGAAGCCCACTCATTCAACCCAACTCGGACCCGGTGGCAAGCATCCTTGTCGAAAGCAGCCCCAGCAGGAAAAGGAAGTAAAGATTCAAGTCCGAGTAGGCCCCGCTGGTCAACGTTAGCCCGCTTATCCAATATGCTGCCAGCAGCGCGAGGAAGCACCCGGCCGCAGCTCTCTGTTGTGCCGTCACGGCTCTCCTCAACCCGCGATAGCCTATCAAGAACAGGTAGGCATTTGCTATTACGTAGAGGACGAATGCCGGCACTCCGAGTTCGGCTGCGATCCACAACCCATTCGAGTGCGGGTAGCCAGCAGGCCGCGCGTTTCCGACCGATCCTCGCCACTGATCCGCTCTCGAGTACTTGAGGTTAAAGTAGTCGTTGTAGTTTGTAAGGCCGGCGCCAAACAGCGGCCGGTCCAGCACGATTCCAATGCCCGCTTCCCAGGTTGCCACACGGCCGTAGATGTTGCGTGCGCTCGAAAGCCTGCCTTGCGATGAGAATTCGAAGAGCAGAGCGGCGCCGGCCAGCGCTACCAGAACAACTGCCGCGGCTGCCAGCGCGCTCCGCGACGTTAGAAGTGTACGTTCACGCCTTCGTGAGATTACGGTTTCGAGCGCGACCCAACTCGCCAGCAGGGCCGCTCCAACAATGCGGTAGAGGGGAAACAGCGAGGCTACGGCTACGCAGGCAACAGCGCTCCGGTGAATGATGCGTGCCCCACGGTCCAACCTCACGGCAACTGCTCGAGGCGCTGCTCTGAGGAACACGGCCAGCATCAGGCAGATGACCGCATAGGATGAATCGGATTGAAATGGGCCATTCACTCGAATCTCACTCTCGCGGACGAGTTGAGATCCCTCAAACGGGAACAGGTCTGTGCGGGCGAGGAGTTCGTAAGCTCCCGTCGCGAACAAAAAAAGGGCGACGGCCGCCGCTCCGCCCAGAAGAATATGGCCTCGGCCTCTGGTCGCGAAATACTTGCGAGCCGCGTGAAATGCGATGAGCGGCAAACAGAAAGAATCGACCGCGATCCTGAGGCTGTAGCCAACATTGTTCGATTGAGTCGCGACGCTCGCCAGGGCTATTGCACATAGCAGTGCCCAGGTTATCTCGAATCTCGCTGCGAGACACAGTTGGGTACGCAGCGCTTCCAGCGTGCGCATCCGCAAGCCCGCACGCTGGAAGCGATGCGTACCCAAAGTTCTCTGTACCACCATCAGGACTACGACAAGACCAAGACTGACGCGGTCGTAAGTGATGAGGGGGTCATCGCTTGGAAGGTGGATAAAGAACGATAGGAGTGGCGTGGTGAGGAACCATGTCAGAAGAACTGTTTCGATAGGCGGCCGCACGATCAACGTCGCGGCGACTCCGAATGCTGCTACCCCGGCCGACAGGCCCGCGCGATAGTCACCGGCTCCGCAAAAGGCTGCGGAAGTAACTGCGGCCGCAAACGCGGCGCCAGTGAGCAGATAGCGGGATGCGTTCATCGCTGCTGCCGGGTTCCTGGTCATTTCATTGCCAGTAGCTATTCGACCGCTACGCTCGATTCCTCGATTGCGTCGACGATCCGGCCGGCGGCGCGGCCGTCCCAAAGCTCGGGCACACGTCCTGCGGGTCTGCGGTCGTCGAGCGCGGAGAGGGCTTCGCGCTTGATGACTTCCGGATCGCTACCCACCAATCGGTTTGTTCCCTCGGTGACGGTGATCGGCCGCTCGGTGTTTTGCCTCAACGTCAGGCACGGGATCCCTAATGCGGTTGTCTCCTCCTGGATCCCGCCGCTGTCGGTCAAGACGAGGCGGCTGTTGCTGTAGAGCTGGAGAAAGTCGAGGTAGCCCAGCGGTTCGGTGAGTATCAGGTTTTCTTGCCTCGACAGAGTCTCCATGAACCCGAACTCTTCAAGGCGCGCGCGAGTGCGAGGATGAACCGGAAAGACGATGGGAAGTTGCTGCTGGACGACATCGAGTGCGTCGAGGATACCGGCCAGAGTCTCGCGTTGATCCACGTTCGACGGCCGGTGCATGGTCATCGCGCAGAAGCGTCCGGGCTCCAAGCCGAGCCTTTCGATGACCGTCGAGGTGCGCGCGCGTTCCAGGTTCCGGCGAAGCGTGTCGATCATGACATTACCGACGAAGCGAATCTTCCTGGGCGCAATCCCTTCGCGCAGCAGGTTCTCATCGGCGTCCCGGGAGGGCGTGAGCAATAGATCCGCAAGGGCGTCCGTAACCAGGCGGTTGACCTCTTCGGGCATGGTGCGGTCGCGGCTTCGGAGACCGGCTTCGACATGGGCAACTTTCACGAGCAGTTTGGAAGCTACCAGGGTCGCGGCCATCGTCGAGTTGACGTCTCCCACGACCACGACCCAGTCAGGCTTGTATTCTTCAATGACGGGTTCGAAGGCCATCATTATGCGCGCGGTCTGTTGAGCGTGAGAGGCAGACCCAACCTCGAGGTTGATGTCCGGACGGGGCATCTGAAGGTCTTCGAAGAACGAGTTGCTCATCGACTGGTCGTAGTGCTGCCCGGTGTGGACGAGCAGGGTTTCGATGCGATCGGCCCGGCGGTGCATCTCGTCGATGACCGGGGCTATTTTCATGAAGTTCGGCCTCGCACCGACGACGTTGACTATTCGGAGCATCGAGTGAATTCCACGCGGCAATGAGAGCACGACCCACAAAAGCCAGGGGAGCAACGAGGAGAGAATATAGCACAGGAACAGGATAGAAGGCGCCGACGGAGATCGAGTTGGGTGCGCTCCAAGTCTTTGCGCAGGAGCCCAAAGGGGCTGGCGTTACTCCTCTTGTCTTTCAATTGACGGGAGGAGCGACGGACGCTTCACCGCAGGCGCAAAGGGGGCGCAGAGTCCTAGAATCATCCTTTGCGCCTCTTCGTTGAACCAGACTCGACGCTCTTAGAAGTGCAGCGAACGCCGTCCGTTTTCGCAATCGGGAGAGAAGGGGCCTCGCGGCGCTGTTTCAATTGTGGTTGAATTGTCGGCATGACTCGCCACCCCATGTTGAGAGCAAAACAGCCTCGCACCTGGCGCGAGAAGGCCGCCGCCCTTCGATACGTTCCGCCCTTCATCAAGCTCGTTTGGGAAACTCATCATTTGTTCACCGTCGCGATGATCGCGCTCCGCATCATTCGCTCAGGCGTACCTGTTGCGGCGCTCTGGATCGGCAAGCTGATTGTAGACGCCGTTGTAGACGCCCGTCAGAATACACCGAACTTTCCGAGACTGTGGAAGCTTATGGCTCTCGAGATCGTCATCGTGGTCAGCGGACAGATACTCACCAAAGTATCTTCGCTGGTTGAAGGATTGCTCGGAGATCTCTTCTCGAACCACACCAGTGTGCGGCTGATGGAGCACGCGGCGACCCTCGATCTTTCTCATTTTGAGAACCCGGCGTTCTACGATCAACTGGAGCGAGCGCGGCGCCAGACGACAAGCCGCATCGGGCTGTTGGCCCAGGTGCTTCAGTTGGGTGAAGACGTGCTCACGCTCATGTCGCTCGGAGTTGCGCTGTTGATCTACAGTCCGTGGCTGTTGTTGATGCTGGCGGTTTCGGTGCTGCCGGGTTTTTTCGGAGAGACGCACTTCGCGATGCTCGAGTACTCGCTGTTTTATCGTTGGACGCCCGAGCGGCGGCGGCTGGACTACCTTCGCTTCATGGGTGCAAGCGATGCGACGGCGAAGGAGGTGCAGTTGTTCGGGCTTGCTCCCTGGATCATCTCGCGGTTCCGCAGACTGTCGCGGAAGTTCTACGAGGAGAACAAGAAGCTCTCGATTCGCAAGAGCGTCGTCAGCACCGGACTTTCGTTCATCTCGACCGCCGGTTACTACGGCGCCTATGCCATTATCCTGGCGCGGGCGGCGAGGGGCTCGATCACGCTCGGTTCGCTGACCTTTCTTGCGGGTTCATTTCAGCGCAGCCGCGACCTAATTCAACGGCTGCTCATGAGCGCAAGCGGCATATTCGAACAGGCGCTCTTTCTGAAAGACCTGTTCGACTTCTTCGAGATGAAGCCGTCGGTCACTTCGCCCCCGGGCGCTCCCGGTGTGCCCCGAACGATGCGGGAAGGGTTCGTATTCGAGGACGTCGGGTTTCGTTACCCTGACAGCGACAAGTGGGCTGTTCGTCACGTGACCTTTACGCTTCGGCCGGGCGAGCGTGTGGCCTTCGTGGGAGAGAACGGCGCGGGCAAGACTACTCTGACCAAATTGCTTGCGCGACTCTATGAGCCCACCGAGGGCCGAATTCTTCTGGAAGGCAAGGATCTTCGCGAGTATGACATTCAATCTGTGCGACGCGCGATTGGTGTGATCTTTCAAGACTTCGTCCGGTATGACCTGAGGTTTGATGAGAACATAGGGGTTGGTGAAATAGACCAGGTGAAGTCATACCTGGATTCCCAGGAGGACGTCGCGCGGGTGGACGGCGAGAAGGACCCGCCGGCAGCAGAGTCTGCATCGGCGCACATTGAAGCGGCTCCGGTTCCAGCGACCATTGCTACGGCGGCGGACAAGTCGCTGGCCTCAATGCTGCTGCCGCGATTTTCGGATGGGTATCGCCAGATGTTGGGCCGGCGCTTTGACCGCGGAGTTGAACTTTCGGGCGGCGAGTGGCAGAAGGTCGCGCTGGCCCGGGCTTACATGCGTGAAGCGCAGGTGTTGATTCTGGACGAACCCACAGCCTCGCTCGACGCGCGTGCAGAGTATGAGGTCTTTGTTCGGTTCTCGCGGCTGGTAGCGGGACGGATGGCGGTGATCATTTCGCACCGGTTCTCGACGGTGCGAATGGCGGACAGGATCATCGTGCTTCAGGATGGATTAGTCGTTGAGGAAGGGAGCCACGATGAGCTGGTCGAGCGCGGCGGACCATATGCGGAGCTATTTACTCTGCAGGCTGAGGGGTATCGCTGACAACTGACAACTGACCACTGACTACTGCGCCTTCGCCCTTTCGATCTCGATGGCCAGACGCACTCTGGCAAATTCTGCTTCAGCGCGGGTGAGAAGTGAGGCGGCTTTTTGGACAGCTCCTTTGCGGCCCAGCTTCTCGATTTCGGCCCACATCTCGGCCAACGGCCTGGCTCCCAGACTGGCGCTGCTTCCTCTTTGGATGTGGGCGGCGCGTTCGATCGATTCACCGCTTCCCCTGAGAGCTGCTTGCTTGATCACAGCGAGTTTCTCCCAGGTATCCTTGATGTAGAGATCGATCAAGGCCCCTGCCGGCGACATGTCGTCTCCATCTCCCAGCCCCAGCATATCTGTGATTGCGGAGAAATCAATAGCCGGCTGCTGGGAAGCGTGGTTCGAGTTAGCCTGAGTGAAGCCCTGAGGCGTGCAGCGCTCCAGCGCCGCCTGCAGTTCTTCGAGCCGCACCGGCTTGCCGATGTAATCATCCATTCCTGCTGCCAGGCACATCTCTCGATCTCCCAGCATTACGTTTGCGGTCATCGCGATGATTCTGGGCCTGGGCAGGTTAGTCCATTGCCGGCAGATTTGCCTGGAGGCTTCCAAGCCGTCCATCTCCGGCATCTGCACGTCCATCAGCACGACATCGTAGTGCTGGCGGCCGAGGGCGTCGAGCACCTCGATTCCGTTGCCGGCGACATCGGCGCGGTAGCCCATGCGCTTCAGAATCGCTAACGCGACCTTTTGGTTTACGACATTATCCTCAGCCACGAGTATGTGCAGAGGCAATCGCGTGCTGAGGGTCTTATCCACTTCGGTGCGAGGCCGGCGTCGCCCAATTTGATTCGACTGATCGCCAACCACACTCAGCAGGGTCTCGAACAGCAAGGCGGGTTTGATCGGCTTATGCAGGAAGGCTTCAAAGTTGGTTCTGTCCATGTCATCGCCCTCGTCTCGCTGACCCATCGAGGTGAGCATGACCAACTGCAGCGACTGAGGGCTGCGGTAGTTGCGAATCTCGGCAGCCAGCTGCAGCCCGTCCATCTCGGGCATCTGCATATCCAGGATGGCGATGTCGAAAGGATCTCCCTGAACGATCCACTGGAGAGCTTCGGATGCGCTGGCAGCCGCGCGCGGAAGCATTCCCCATGACTCGGCCTGCCTTGTCAGTATCCGGCGGTTGGTGCCGTTGTCGTCCACAATCATGAGCCGGCGGCCGGCCAATCGTGGCTCCGCGCCTCGAAGGTAGACACGGGTCTGGCTCATTGCGGAGCCGGTGACGATTGTGAAGTGAAATGTCGAGCCGGCGCCAACTTCGCTCTCGACCCACATTGTGCCACCCATCAGCTCGGCTAGCCGTTTGCTGATAGCCAGTCCCAATCCGGTGCCTCCGTAATTGCGAGTGGTTGATGCATCGACCTGGCTGAAGGATTGGAAGAGCCGGCCGATTCGATCCGGTGGAATCCCTATTCCGGTGTCGGTCACCGAGAAGTGCAACTCGAAGCGCGGCATAGAGGCCTGTTCGAAACTCTCACCCTGCCATTCTGGCGCGCCTTGACCCTCTTCGAGGTGACGTGACTTCAATGAGAGCACTACTTCGCCGTGGTCGGTGAACTTCAGAGCGTTGCTAAGCAGGTTGACCAGTATCTGCCGGAGGCGGGTCACGTCGCCGACCGGAGTGGCGGGCGAGTTGGCGTCGATAGTGTAGGCAAGGTCGATATGTTTCTCGCTTGCCTGGGGTGCGAGCAGGTCGAGCGCTCCTTCGATGCAGTCGCGCAGGTCGAACGGGTGGCGCTCCAACTCCAGCTTGCCCGATTCGATTTTGGAAAAGTCCAGAATGTCGTTGATGATTGTCAGCAGCGCATCGCCGCTGTTGCGTACGGTTTCGACGAAGTCTTGCTGCTCCGCAGTCAGATCGGTGTCAAGCAACAAGCCGGTCATGCCAATGACCGCGTTCATCGGCGTCCGAATCTCGTGGCTCATATTGGCAAGGAACTCAGATTTGGCTCTGGTAGCCGCTTCTGCGGCTTCTTTCGCAGTCTGCATTTCGGTCTCGGCTCGCCTGCGCTCGCTTATGTCGATGGCGGAGCCGATGTAGCCTGCAAAGGCGCCGTCCAGCTCGAATCGCGGAATGCCGGTCTCAAGAATCCATCTATGCTCGCCGTCGGCGCGCCTGAGCCGGTACTCCATATCGAAGCCGCGCTGCCCGTCGAAGGCGGACGCATGGGTCTGCATGCAGCGCTGCAGGTCGTCCGAGTGGACTCCCCCTACCCAGCCCTCTCCCATCTCCTGTTCCAGCGAGCGCGCGGTAAAGTCGAGCCAGCCTTTGTTGAAATAGTTGCGCCGCCTGTTTGGACCCGACATCCAGATCAAGACCGGGGCGGTGTCGGCCATCAGGCGAAAGAGGGCTTCGTTTTGACGCAGGACCTGTTCCGCGCGCCTTCGGTCGGTTACATCGCTGAAGAAGACCGTTGCGCCTCCTTCGAAGGGGAAGACTCGGGCCTCCAGCGTGCGCCCGCTGCGGTCCCCGCCGAGGTGAAGGTCCGAAAGCACCACCGGGAGTCCCTCTTGTATAGTTTCCGCGATTGCCACGCTCAGTTGGGTGGCGCCCATTTCGGGAACCGCCTCCTCCAATTTCCTTCCAACTACCTGGTCGCGGGTCCGGCCCAGATTTCTCTCGGCGGCTGCGTTCCAGATATCCACTCTCCCGTCGGGCCCGATTGCGAACATCCCTTCGTCGGTTGATTCAATGACTTCGCGCAGGCGCGCCTCGCTCGTGCTGGTTGCCTCGGATACCTTGGTGCGGTGCAGGGCCCGCACGCCCAGACTTGCAAACAACAGCGTCAGGAGAATGATCACCACCAGCTTGAGCAGTGATTGATTTCCGGTTGTTGAGATCGCCGCCAGGGTCTCTTCCGCGCGCTGTTTATAGAACTGCTTGAGTTGCTGAAGATCATCTCGAACAAGGCCAAAGGCCGGGGCGCCCTCGCGGAGGTCTCGCTCTACCGCTCGGGCGACGCTGCCCTCCAGGATGTCCGAGATCACCTGGTCGCGGATCTTGAGGTAGCCCTGCCAGTGCCACTGGATCAGCCTCCCGAAGTTGTTGTCTACGGAGCTGCGCATTTGCTCTTCGAGCAGAGCACTGACTCGCGCGTCGGCAGTTCGCGATTGGTCTACATAGTCGATCTGCAGGTTGCTGTCAGAGGTAGAGAGCGCGTAGAGCACGCTGCGGCGGGCTTCCTGGGCCTGGTATTGCAACTCACTGATCGAGTCCATGCCCTGCTCCAAACCCGTGTACATCGCGTGCGTGTCGCGGTTAGCCTGGCGCATGTCGGACACAACGAATGCGCCGACGATCAGTACCACAGCCCCGATGGCTACGAAGACCTGGCTGAAACTGTAACGGCGGTAGAGCCTGCCGAGCGCGCCGCTCAGCCAATACGCGCTGCTCATATCTTACCTTTTCCGCGGCAAATGTATCGGCGGGCTTTTGCGTTGAGCTTAACCCGCGTGAGGTCTCGCAGTACCTGGACACGGCGGCTCACAGAGTTCTGGCGTTGAGACATTCTCTTAGACGCCCGACTCTAACAAGGCAGGGGCAAAGCGTGTGCCGTCCTCTCATCATCCCCAGCGCTAAGAAATGGGCGATTGGACACGCCATTGTACGGTTCGCTTGCGGAGAATAGCAACAGTTTACAATGAGATGGGCCGAGCGAAACAATCAAGCGAGAAACCTGCGAGCGAGTCGCGGGAAGAAGATAGGGAAGGAGAAGAGCGCTCGGAAGGTCACTACTTGCTACGCTCCTCATCCTCTTCCAGCCAGTCGCGAGTCATGTCACACCAGAGTGCAAGACCGCTCCACGTGCCGAATCTGCGGTAGTAGCGTGCGATCTTCTTGTCTGAGGCCTTTCGGCCTCCGTTTCGCGTGCGCGCGAACTTCGCCCGCACCCAGGAATCGAGCGCCAGCCCGTCGTAGCGCCCCACCAGCCTCAACATGTTCTCAGCCGCGTAGGTGCCAACCCCTTTGACCTTCTTCATCTCACGCATCAGTTCGGCCGTGGGCAGCTCGCTTGAAAGCCATCCCTCGACATCATGCGATCCCGAAACGACAAGCTCGGCCAGCTCTTTCAAGTAAGGCGCGCGGTAACCCGCGCGTACTACCTCGCGATAAAACTTCTCCGGCGCTGAAGCCATCGACTCCGCTGTCGGAAACGCGCGGCGGCCGTCCGTCGACCGGGCACCCAATGTCTCGACCAGCGAGTTCACCATCTTATCGGTCAACGCCCACGAACAGTTCGTCGTGCATATCATCTTGACCAGGTCTTCAAATATCGTCGCTCCCCGCAACAATCTTCCTGCTCCCGAAGTCGCAATCCACGAAAACTCCGGGTCCCGTCGCACAGCGTCATAGAACAAAGTCATGTCCTCATCCAGCCTGAGCATATGGCGGACGTCGCGAACCACTCGTTCGCTCGCACGCTTGCCGAGTGCGCGACCTGCGGTGACCACGACCGAGCGCTTTCCTTCGGCGACAGTCACCGTGATCGGCCGATTGCCATTGAGATCGATAACGCGCGTCAACGTCTGAGTCTTGTCGTCGAACTCGAAAGGCGGCAGGTCGTACCATCCGTGACTCATCACTGTACGTTTGAAGCTGAAATTTGATGGCGTTGCGATTGAGATTTCCATAGGGAAGTCGCTTTACGTTTTGCGTTTTTGCGTCCGAGTCTGGTTCGCAGGTCAACGAGTGGTAACGATAGTCGAG